>DATCYE010000351.1:0-3896 GCA_036570485.1 Pusillimonas sp.
CCGATCTTGCCGGTTTCCCGCGCGCCGGTTTCGCCATGGCGAGCCCAGTCGGCGATATCGTCCAGTTTTTTGCCCCAGGCTGACGCCACGGTTTCACCCATGGCCAGTGCCGTGCCGGATGGCGCATCTACTTTGTTGCGATGATGGGCTTCGAAAACTTCGACGTCGTAGCCGCTGTTAAGCAGCTTGGCGGCCATGTCCAGCAACTTTAGCGTGGCGTTGACGCCCACGCTCATATTGGGCGCAAATACGATGGCGATTTTTTGACTGGCAGCCTGTATTGCCAGCTTGCCCTGATCGTCGAACCCAGTCGTGCCGATGACGCATTTGGTGCCATGCTTAATGCAGGCTTGCAGATGCGTCAGTGTGCCTTCGGGCCGGGTAAAGTCGATGAGGCAATCGGCCTTGGCCAGGGTGTCCAGGTCGTCGCTGATGGGCACTCCGGTGTCGACGCCCAGAAAGGCGCCGGCGTCTTGGCCGATAGCGTTCGATCCGCTGCGGTCGAGCGCGACGGTGAGTTGCAAGTCGGGGCTTTGCAGCACGGATTCGATAAGCATGCGGCCCATGCGGCCGTCGGCGCCAGCAATGGCAATACGCATAGTGTTCCTTTTGTTAGCGCAGTGGTTCCGAGGTGCTACGACCGGGAATGTGGGCTCCCGGAGTCGTCGAGCGCGGCTCACTGGCGTTGATGAGAGGCCGGCGCGCATCGGGCTCGGGAGCAGTTTCTTGCGATTGAGCGTTTTGTGCGTCGGTGTCTTTTGCTGTTGCGTCGGCGTCGGATCCGTTCGGGGCGGGACTGGAGCCGCCTACGACGGGGCTGGTCTGTGCCGATGTCTGCTCGGGCGTGTTATCGGAACTGATCTTGCCGTCGCTATTTTGTGTATCGGCGTCTTCGCTGATGCCGGTGTCGGCTTTCTGGAAGGGTTGCCGTTCTGGCTGTTGGTCGCCTTCCCAGCGAACCAGGCTATCACCTTCGAACCAGACGGTAAATTTTCGTTCTTGTTCGTCGCCGTAGCCAGGCTTGTTATAGTAGGGGTAATCCCAACGGTTGGTACGGAACACGTCCTGTAAGGTGGGGGTGCCCAGAATAAAGCGGACCTGTTCACGGGTTTGGCCCTTCTGCAATTGGGCAACCTGCTCGGAAGTGATCCAGTTGCCTTGCTGGATATCGGGACGATACGGAAATCCCCAGTTGGTTGTGCCGCAGGCCGAAAGGGCCAGGGCCAGTACACTGGCCGTCAAGCCGGCGCGAAGCGTTGAAAATATTGGTTTTGCAGTCGTCAGCACGAAGCGCCCCTGTTATTCGAATCGAATAAAGCCGTTATCATAAAGGTTTAAGAATAAACGCATAATAGCGTTAGTCAGCGTTGGGCGCATTGCGAAACCTTTTCGCGCCTGAACATCATCTTACCGCCAGAGACATTTTAGCTATGAATGACCAAAACGAACTCAAGAGCATGGGCCTGAAGGCAACTTTCCCGCGCTTGAAGATTCTTGATATTTTCCGCCGTTCGGATATTCGCCACCAAAGCGCCGAAGACGTCTACCGGGCCCTTATCGCCGAAGATGTCGATATCGGCCTGGCGACCGTGTATCGTGTGCTGACCCAGTTTGAGCAGGCCGGTATTTTGGTACGCAGCCAGTTCGACGGTGGCAAGGCGGTATTCGAGCTTAACGATGGCGATCACCACGACCATCTTATCTGCACGAATTGCGGCAAGGTTGTGGAGTTCACCGATCACGAGATCGAAAAACGCCAGCATAAAATTGCCAAGGACGAAGGCTTCGTCCTGGAAAGCCACACCATGCTGCTGTATGGCATTTGCTCAGACTGTTCCCCTAAGCACAACAAGTAAAAGGGCGGCCTTGTTTACGCAAGGCCGAACCGTCTTGATTAGCTTGCCAGCATCTCGCGCGCATGCTTGCGCGTGGTATCGGTGATTTTTAGACCACCCAGCATTCGGGCGACTTCGTCGACACGGCCTTGCGTATCCAGCACCTCGATGGTCGACAAGGTGCCCGAATCGGCGCTTGATTTCCTGACTTCGTAGTGATGTGATCCGCGTGCCGCCACCTGCGGCAAGTGGGTTACGCACAGGACTTGGTGGCGCTCGCCCAATTGGCGCAGCAGGCGACCGACCATTTCAGCCACCGCGCCGCCTACGCCGGTATCGACTTCGTCGAAGATCAGCGTTGGTACACGTGCAGCCTGGCTGGCAATCACAGACAAGGCCAATGATATTCGGGCCAGCTCGCCGCCCGACGCCACTTTGGCCAAGGGTCTGGGAGTAACACCGGCATGGCCGGCAACCAGGAATTCGATGGTTTCCATGCCATGCGGGCCCGCAGAGCAAGCGGTCAGGCCTATTTCGAAACGGCCGCCTTGCATGGCCAGCGTCTGCATGGTTTCACTGACACGTTCCGACAGGACTTTGCTGGTTTTTTTGCGAGCCTTGCTTAATTGTGTGGCCAGATCGTCGTATTGGGCCTGAGCGGCTTGTGCTTGCGCGGCCAGGGTGTCGATGTCGGCGGCGGTCTGGCTGGCATTCAGTTGATCTTGCAGGTTTTGCTGCAGCGCAGGGATTTCGTTGGGTTCGATTTTGAACTTACGCGCGACGTCGAAGACTTCAGAGAGCCGCTGCTCGGCTTGGGCAAGTTGTTCGGGTTCGAGTTCGAGTTTGTCCAGGTAGCTGTTCAGGTCGGATACGGCTTCGGTGGCCGAAATCCGGGCCGATTCGATGGCATCGTAGATGCCCTGTAAATGAGTATCGTGGCGCAGCAACTGTTGTATGGAGTGCCCGGCGGCATTCAAGGCGTGCTCTGCCGAGCCCTGCTCGCCGTCGAGCGCTTGTAGCGCCTGGGTGGCGCCGTCAAGCAGTGCCTGAGCGTGGGCCAGGCGATTGTGATCGTTGGTGATGGCTTCCCATTCGCCGGGCGCCAGACTCAGACGATCAAGTTCAGACAACTGCCATTCCAGGCGTTCGCGCTCTTCTTGCGGCGCGGCGGCGTTTCCACGGGCGGTAGCCAGGGATTTTTCGGCGTGTTGCCATTGTTGCCATGCTTGCTGAACCTGACGTGCCAGTACCAGGTGTCCGCCTTGGGTATCGAGCAGTTCGCGCTGGCTGGCAGCTTTCAGCAAGCTTTGATGAGCATGTTGGCCATGGATGTCGACCAGGTATTCGCCCAGCTCGCGCAGTTGCCCCAGTGTGACCGGCAGGCCGTTGATGAATGCCCGGCTGCGCCCCTGGTTGTCGATGACACGGCGCAGAACCAGAGCGTCGTCGGTATCGAGCTCTTGTTCTTGCAGCCAGCTCTTCAGTGTGGAGGGCGGGTCGAATACGGCGGAGATGTCGGCACGCGCAGCGCCTTCGCGTAGCACGCCGGCATCAGCCCGAGCGCCCAGCGCCAGCGATAAGGCGTCGATGAGTATCGATTTGCCTGCGCCCGTTTCGCCCGAGAATACGGTGAACCCGGCGTCGAACTGTATTTCGGCCTGTTCGACGATAACAAAATCGCGTATATGCAGGGTACGCAGCATATGTTATTCGACCTCGTCGGAAGGTTGCGGCATGTGGTTCCAGTACAGCTTGCGGCGCAGGGTGGAGAAGAAGCTGTAGCCGGACGGATGAATGAAACGAACCGTATTCTGTGCCCGACGCACCTCGATGCGATCGCCGGCTTGGCAGTCGGACCAGGTTTGCATGTCGAAGTGGACGCTGGCGCCCGACTCGACCCGGCCCAGAGCGGTGACTGTAAGACTTAGGGTACCGTTGTCAGGCAGTACGATAGGACGGTTGGACAGGGTTTGCGGTGCGACGGGAACCAGTAGTATGGCGTTCAGGTAAGGGTGAACGATAGGGCCGTTTGCCGACAGGGAATAGGCGGTCGAGCCCGTG
>DATCYE010000352.1:0-3187 GCA_036570485.1 Pusillimonas sp.
GTTGGGCAGAACATTGCGCTGGGTTGGCGTGAAAGTGATGCCGTCGCGTTGCCGGCATAGGGGAGCAGCATGCAGACACTAACTCGTCGAATGGCCGGATCAGGGTTCAGGCAAATCATCATGGGCACGCCGTTGTGCTTGCTTCTGCTGGTGCTGCTGGTCTATCCGGTCGGGCAACTGCTGTTTCAGAGCGTTTTGGATGAGAACGGTGCATTCTCGCTCGACAACTATGCCCGCCTCTTTCACACCACGGTCTACGTGGATGTACTGCTCATCACCCTGAAGATCTCGCTTTGGACGACGCTGTTTGCCGTGCTGGCGGGGTTTCCTGTCGCGTATCTGATTTCGTCGCTGCCGCGTCAACGTAAAGGGCAATTGCTGTTCTGGGTGATTCTGTCTTTCTGGACCAGCTTTCTGGTCCGGACATTTGCCTGGGTGGTGATTCTTGGCCGCAATGGCCCACTCAATCAGCTATTCGAGGCGCTGGGAATCATTGATGCGCCGGCCAACCTCTTGTACCAGTTGGGCAGTGTCATTATTGGCATGGTGCATGCCCTGATGCCTCTGGCCGTCTTGACCATGCTGTCGGTCATGGAAAACATAGACCGGAATCTGCCACGAGCCGCTCTGACCCTTGGTGCGCGACCAGGCACCGCTTTCTGGAAGATCTATTTTCCGCTGGCGTTACCGGGCGTTGCCGCGGCAAGCATTATGGTGTTCGTGACCGCTATCGGGTTCTTTATTACGCCGGCTTTGCTGGGTGGGCGTCATGAAACCATGATTACGCAGTTGATCATCGTGCAGATCCAGCAAACCCTGAACTGGGGTTTTGCGGGTGCCATTTCGGTTTTGCTCTTGCTGGTCGTGCTTGTCGTTTTCGGGATTTATGACCGGGTTCTAGGCTTGTCCACCATGACCGGCGCAAGCGCCAGCACCACTACGACCGGCCGGCCCGGCTACCTGCATCGCGCGGGGCAGGCGTTGCTTGATGTGCTTGCACGCGGCTCCGACTGGTTGTTGGGTTTATGCCCGAAGTTCTTACGCAAGCGCGAAGAAACCGACCAGTCGCCGGTTATGTGGTGGTTCGTACTGTTCGTACTGGTCTTTCTCAGCCTGCCCGCGTTCCTGATGATACCGCTGTCGTTCGGTGCCGATTCGGGCCTGAGCTGGCCACCGCGCGGGTTCTCGCTCCAATGGTACGACCAGATGTTCGCATCGCCCATCTGGATGAATGCCATCGGCCGTTCGCTGATTGTGGGGGCAGGCACCGCAGTGTTGTCAATGCTGATTGGGACGCCTGTGGCGTTCATGCTGGTGCGTGGCAAAGTACGCCGACGGGGGCTTTGGATGGCTTTCGTTCTTTCGCCGATTGTCGTGCCGCGCATGATCATCGCCGTAGGGCTGTTTTATTTCTTTGCCAACGTGGGGTTGGTGGGCACGTCGGCGGGCCTGATACTAGGGCATACGGTTATTGCGGTTCCGTATGTCGTCATCACGATGATGGCGGTGCTGCGCAACTATGATACGCGCCTGGACATGGCGGCCCAAAGCCTGGGCGCGCGACCATGGCAAACCTTGCGCTACGTCACGTTCCCCATTCTGGGGGCTGGCATGCTTTCTTCATGTTTGTTTGCCTTTGCCACCTCATTCGATGAACTGACCATCGCGCTGTTTTCGTCGGGTGGTATCAGTGCGACGCTGCCCAAGCAGTTCTGGGACGAGGTCACGCTTCAGATCTCGCCTGTGATTGCCGCTGTTTCAACCTGCCTTTTCGCGTTCATCGCTATTTTGATTTGGATAGCCGATCGCATGCGTAAACGCAGCTTGGCGTAGTGACTGTTTTAAATTTTCTGGAATAGGATAATGATCGATTCAAGCAATTTGCATGGGGTGTTGCCCGCTATCCCCACACCCGTTACGGCGGAGGATCACATTGATGTGGTCGCTACGCGCCATCTGGTGGAAAACCTGATCAACCAGGGGGTCACGGGCCTCGTGCCGTTGGGCGGCACGGGGGAATATGGCTCGCTCTCGCGTCAGGACCGGATACGCATGGCGGAGATCACCGTACAGGCGTCGAAGGGAAGGGTGCCGGTCATTCCCGGCGTGCTGGATCCCGGCTATTACGATGCCATGCAGGCGGCCAATGAATTCGCAGCGGTCGGCGCCGACGCCGTCATGCTGCTGACGCCTTATTACACGCGGCCGACGCAAGACGGGATACGCGACTACTATCTGCGCTTCGCGGACGAATCGCCGCTGCCTGTTCTGATCTACGAAATTCCCTACCGCACGCAGGTATCGATCAGCCCCGACATGCTGCATGTGTTGTCCAGGCACGAACGCATTATCGGTATGAAGGCATGCAATACAGACATGTACCATTTCCTGCGGACGATTGCCGGTGTGGATGACAGCTTTGCCGTACTTAGCGGGGAAGATACGCTGTTTCCGCTGCATCTGGTGGCGGGTGCGCGCGGTGGCATTGTTGTCACTGCCAGTGTGTTGCCTAGGCCGTGGCTCGACATGTATGCCAAATTGCGTGACGGCAAGCTTGACGAGGCGCTCGCCCTGCATCGCAGCCTGATGCCGTTGCTCAGTCTGGCGTTTTCCGAAACGAATCCGGGGCCGCTTAAATCGGTTATGGATCTGGTTGGCGTCGATGCACCGCATGTGTTGCGCCCACTGACTTCGCCGGAATCGTCGTTGGAAGCGAAGTTGCGTGTCGAGTTGCAGGCGCAGCTCGATGCATTTGGCGGCCGGGCGAAAGCCTGAATAAAACCGAAGTTCGACCGGCCTTGATAAGCTGGTCGGTGCCGGTGGCGTTACAATCGACGCCAGCCGGTTTTCGTGTTCTTGTAATGCTTCTTTCGCAATCCGGTATTTCGACTGGTCGGCTTCGGATGCATGAACTGGCTGGCCGGAGCGCCGTCACGGGTATTAACGGTTGAATCGGGACTTGGATATTGATGTTGCGGCTATCTGGACATGCTGGGCGAGTTCCGCCTCGGCACGCTCCAGTGTCCAGCGTGTGGTGGGTGCTGCAATGTTGATCGCGCACACCGTGTTTCCCCGCAAATCCATCACCGGTGCCGCGACGGAAATATCGCCGGGCACGGTTTCATTCTTGACGATGGCGTAGCCGCGCTCCGCCGCCAGTTGTACCCGGCGCAGCAACTTGTCCGGA
>DATCYE010000353.1:0-4908 GCA_036570485.1 Pusillimonas sp.
TAGTACTGTGCCTATGGCATTTTGTCGCCACGACTTTCTTCACGCCGCAGTTCTTCCCAGGTCCCCTGCTAGTCTGGCATACGGCGGTACAAATGATTTCGGATGGTGAACTGCAACGCCATATTTCGATCAGCATGCAGCGCATCCTACTGGGCTTTTTCATCGGTAGCCTCATCGCCATTCCAGCTGGTCTAGTACTTGGTACCAGCCGCTGGATGCGTGTCGCCTTCTCACCTTACGTGCAGTTTTTCCGTTTTGTCCCTTCGATCGCATGGCTGACGCCGGTAGTGATCTGGTTCGGTATCGGCGAAACCTCTAAGGTTCTGATCATCATCTACACCACCACATTCATTGTTCTAGTCAATACCATGGTAGGTGTCAGCAGCATCTCACAGAACAAAATCCGCGCAGCAATGTCGCTGGGCGCTTCTCCGCTACAGATCTTTCTGTATATCACCCTCCCAGCTGCGTTGCCTCTCGCGTTGACCGGCATGCGTATCGCTATGGGAAACTCCTTCATGACTGTTGTGTCAGCAGAAATGGTTTCTGCTGACGCAGGGTTGGGCTATCTTATCTTCAACGCCCGCCTCTGGATGGCAACCGATCAGATCTTCATTGGGATATTTTTCCTGGGCGTGCTAGGTATATTCACCGACTGGGTTTTCCGCATACTGATCAAACGCTATATCAGCCACTACGGAGTAATTGAGTGATTGCCAGCAAGGCTGACCCCGTACGGCCTTGATGCTACAGGGCAAGCTTGCGTTGATTGCGGGAACGTAACCTCACAAGATGCATTCGTGATCACTCCAACGCCGAACTATGATCAGTCGCCCCGGAAACGGCATAGCACAGAGATTTTTCTAGAACGTGGTCTTGCAGAAGAGGCCAGGAGCAGTAAGCGCGCGCCGAACACACCTTGAGAAAGCGCGGTCATTAGGACGATAGTCCCCACTTGTTAGTGGGGACTATCCATGGATTTAGACACGTCGACGCAGCGCCCCGCGCGGCGTCAACACAGCAAGGCCTTCAAGGCACGGATTCTGCGGGCTTGCAGCAAGCCGGTGGCATCGGTTGCGGGGATCGCCGTCGCGCACGGCCTGAACCCAAACATGGTGCAGCGCTGGCGTCGCGAAGCCAGACGCGGTGAGCTGACGCTGCCAGACACGCCAGCGTTCATTCCCGTCGTCGCCTCGACGCCCCCCATGGTGCCACGCGAGAACTGTTTCGATGATCCGCATCGATAGAATCTGGTTGGCTGTCGAGCCCATAGACATGCGCAGTGGCATGGATCGGCTGCATGGCGCATGCTCGGCGAAAATTCTACGATCTGCACCAGTCGGGCAAGAGTCTGATCGCGCAGCAGGCATTGAAATCCATCGGCCAGCTCTACGAGATTGAAACCCAGGGGGCGCACCTGCCCGCTGAGAAACGACAGCACCTGCGCGAGCAACAGGCCCGGCCCGTGGCCGAAGCGCTGGAGGGCGTTGACGCGCTACCTGGGTGACGGGCGGCCGGCATGAGCCTGATCCAGTCGGCAAAGATGAATGGGCACGATCCGTATGCCTATCTCACGCGCTTGCCCACGCATCCGAACAATCGGATCGAAGAACTGCTGCCCCATCGCTGGGCGCCTGAAGCCGCCGACTATACCGAGTAAATGGACAATGGCCGCTGATACGGCCGTTCGTCAATTTGCGTTCCCCGGATACTTACGAAAAGGCCGTGAGAAAGCACCTCCACAACGCTCCCAATAAACTCGCCGCTTCACATAAAAGGAGCCTGCACTCGCTGCCGGGTGACGTCCAAAGGACCAATCAGAATGTTGGACGCACATATAAAGGTTTGGCCTATCTAACCTACGAGGCCCATAAGTTTCTCAACTTATGGGCCTCGGATTCTCAGGTTATGCCTTTACCTACAACAAACCTCAAACATCAATATTTCCCGCCTGCAGCGCATGCGCCTCGATGAACGCCCTGCGAGGCTCAACGTTGTCGCCCATCAGCGTGGTAAAGACTTCGTCGGCGGCGATGGCGTCTTCGATCTGAACCTTCAACAGGCGGCGCGCACTGGGGTCCATGGTGGTTTCCCATAGCTGGGAAGGGTTCATTTCTCCCAGGCCTTTGTAGCGCTGCTTGCTGATGCCGCGCTCGGCCTCGCTGTGCATCCACTGGATGGCTTCGCGGAAGTCGGAAATGTATTTTTCCTTGCGCTTGTCGCCCGTGCCCCGCTCCACTTTGGCGCCGGGGCCGATCAGGCCCAGGAACGTTTTGGCGCAGCGCGCAAGAATCGCATAGTCGGCGCCGCGCACGAATGCGCGGTCGAACACGCTGACGCGCACGTTGCCGTGATGCATACGGCTGACCACTACACGCCACACCGGCACTTCTTCGCCCAGCTCGTTGGTGGCCATGGTTGACGCCTGTTCGCTGATTACCGTGACCACGCCCGGCAGGGCGGGGTCGTCCAGCACTTCCTGCAGCCGTTGGGCCGACGCCTGAGCCTGCTCGGCGCTGTCCAGATTGATTTCCACGCCCTCGGCCATGGCCGACAGAGCCGACATGTCTATCGTGCGCGCCAGGCGGTTGATGACCGAATCGGCCATGATGTATTGGCGGGCCAGTTCGGCCAAAGCACCTTCGGAAATGGGAGCGGCCCCGTCGGACGGTATCAGGGATGCCTCTTTCAGTGCCAGTTGCAGCATGAAATCGGCTTCTTCCTGGTCGTCTTTCAGATAACGCTCGTCGCGCCCGACCTTGACCTTGTACAGTGGGGGCTGGGCGATGTATACGTGCCCCTGCTCGACCAGCGCGGGCATCTGCCGGTACAGCAGCGTAAGTAAAAGCGTGCGGATGTGGGCACCGTCGACGTCGGCATCGGTCATGATGATGATGCGGTGGTAACGCAGCTTATCGAGGTTGAAATCGGGGCCGATACTGGTACCCAGGGCGGTAATCAGGGTGGTGATCTGTTCGCTGGAAATAAGCCGGTCGAAACGGGCTTTTTCCACATTCAACACCTTGCCGCGCAAAGGCAGGATGGCCTGGAACTTGCGATCGCGCCCCTGCTTGGCCGAGCCGCCGGCGGAATCGCCCTCGACAATATAGATCTCGCACAGGGCCGGGTCTTTTTCCTGGCAGTCGGCCAGCTTGCCGGGCAGGCCGGCGCCTTCCAGCACGCTTTTGCGCCGCGTCATTTCGCGCGCCTTGCGGGCGGCATCGCGCGCGCGCGCCGCATCGATAATTTTGTTGCACAGCGCTTTGGCGTCGTTGGGATTTTCCAGCAGCCAGGTTTCCAACGAACGGGCCACCGCGTCTTCCACGGCAGGCCGCACTTCGCTGGAAACCAGTTTGTCTTTGGTCTGGCTGCTGAACTTGGGTTCGGGCACTTTCACCGACAACACGCAGGACAAGCCCTCGCGCATGTCGTCGCCGGTGGTGTCGACCTTGGCCTTTTTTGCCAGCTCGTTGTCGGCGATGTACTTGTTGAGAATACGCGTCATGGCCGCGCGCATGCCCGTCAGGTGCGAACCGCCGTCGCGCTGCGGAATGTTATTGGTGAAACACAGCACAGTTTCGGCATAGCTGTCGTTCCACTGCATGGCCACGTCGACCCCCACCGTCGCGCCGCCCACGCTGGACTCGGTGCTGACCGCGAATATATTGCTGTGCAGTACCGTTTTCGTGCGATTTATATATTCGACAAAACCCTTGACCCCGCCCAGGAAGGCAAAGTTTTCTTCCTTGCCCTGGCGTTCGTCGATCAGGCGAATCTTGACGCCGTTATTGAGGAAAGACAGCTCGCGCAAGCGCTTGGCCAGAATCTCATAGTGGTATTCGATTTTCTCGAAAATGGTCGGGTCGGCCAGGAATTGCACTTTGGTGCCCTGTTTGTCGGTCGGGCCGGTCTCGGCCAGGGGCGCAACACGCTCGCCCTGGCGGAATTCTATTTCGTGGGTCTGGCCTTTGCGCCAGATGGTGAGGCGCAGCCATTCGGACAAGGCGTTCACGCAGGATACGCCCACGCCGTGCAAACCGCCCGACACCTTATATGAATTATGATCGAACTTGCCGCCCGCATGCAGCTCGGTCATGACGATTTCAGCCGCGCTGCGATGAAACTCGTCGTCTTTATGTATGCCTACGGGAATTCCCCGCCCATTGTCGGTAACGGAAATACTGTCGTCGGAATGGATCATGACGACGATGTCGTCGCAGTATCCCGCCAAGGCTTCATCGATAGCGTTGTCGACGACTTCGAACACCATATGATGAAGGCCCGTGCCATCGGACGTATCGCCAATGTACATACCCGGACGTTTGCGAACCGCCTCGAGCCCCTTGAGCATTTTGATCGAGTCGGCACCGTATCCGGCGGGCTGGGTATTCGTGGTCTGATCTGACATAACTTGCTAAAGCCTTTAGTAATCCTTGCGGTCACCGGCGCACGCCGGGACGGGCGCCCGATGCGCGCCAGTGAAATTCATGGTTGCGGGTGATCAAATGCGCATCGGCATCACAACGTACTTGAACTGGTCGTCGCCCGGCAGTGTGATGAGGATGGACGCGTTGACATCGGGCTGCACCGACCACTGGACCGTTTCGCTCTTGACGTTGCCCAACACATCGAGCAAGTAATGCACGTTAAAGCCCACATCCAGCGGTTCGTGCGAGTAATCGATTTCGACCTCTTCCTGCGCCTCTTCCTGTTCGGTGTTGGACGACGTGATCTTCAGCAGGTTCTCGGCCAGTTGCACACGCACACCCTTGAGCTTGTCAGTGGTAAGAATCGCGGCGCGCTGCAAGCTGCCCTGCAACGTTTCGCGGTCGATGGAAAAGTGCCTGGTGTAAGTCGTGGGAATGACGCGCGTAAAGTCGGGGAACTTGCCCTCGACCAGCTTGGAAA
>DATCYE010000354.1:0-5075 GCA_036570485.1 Pusillimonas sp.
GGCAGCCCTGTGGCGCGCCGAGTTCGAATGGTGGGCGCACTATCCCATTGCCATCAAGGCGGGAATCAGCCCGTCGGTGGCCGAAAGCATACGGCGTGCAGAGCGCCCGGAGTTTTCCCGCCCCGAAGAGGCCGTGGTGTATGAGTTCGTTCAGACGCTGGTTCAGGATCGCCGCGTGCCGGATGCCTTGTATGAGCATGCGCTCCATGTACTGGGCCAGGACAGAGTGGTCGATCTGGTGGGTCTGGCCGGTTACTACACACTTATTTCCATGACGCTGAATGTCTTCGACATCCAGCCGCCCGACGGTGAGCCGGCGCAATTCGATCTACTGGACAAGGAGCTTTAAATGGCTGGACGCCTACAGGACAAAATCGCAATCGTTACGGGCGCCGGCAGTGTCGGCCCGGGTTGGGGCAATGGCCGCGCCATGGCCTACAGGTTTGCACAGGAAGGTGCAAAGGTTTTCGCGGTCGACCTGAATGCGCAGGCATTGGTGGAAACCGTGAGCAAGGTGGAAGAGATAGGCGGCAGCATTGCGACGTGGCAGGCCGATGTCACGTTAGGCGATGCCGTGCGCGACATGGTGGCAGCCTGCCTTGACGCCTATGGCCGGATCGACGTGCTGGTGAACAACGTAGGCGGCTCGCGGCGTGGGGGGCCAGTGGACCTTGATGAATCCACCTGGGACCAGCAGCTGGATTTCAATCTTAAAAGTGTTTTCCTGGGCTGCAAACATGTGCTGCCCGTCATGGAGCGCCAGGGCAGCGGAGCCATTGTCAATGTCTCGTCGACGTCCGGCATACGCTGGACGGGTGCGGCCCAGGTGGGCTATGCCAGCGCCAAGGCTGGAGTCATCCAGTTCTCGCGCGTGGTGGCGATTGAATACGCGCCCAAGAATATTCGTTGCAATACCGTCATTCCAGGGCAGATGCATACGCCCATGGTCGAGACACGGCTGGCCGGTCAGCGTGCCGGCGGCGATGTGCAGCAATTGCTGGCGCAGCGCCAGGCGCGCATCCCTTTGCCCTTCATGGGCGACGGCATCGATACGGCCAATGCCGCACTGTTCCTGGCCTCGGACGAGGCGCGCTTTATTACCGGTACGGAAATTCTGGTGGACGGAGGCATGAGTGTTCGTTGCGGCTAACCTTTCTTCTCGTTATCCCGATCCCGGCATTATTGCGCTGGACCCGCGCTTTAACGAACTTGTGCTGCCGCTGGCGGTGATCGAAAAGCTAAGCACCGGCGCACGCTGGGCCGAAGGCCCGGTCTGGTTTGGCGATGGCCGTTACCTGCTTTTCAGCGATGTGCCCAACGACCGCATCCTGCGCTGGGACGAAATCAGCGGGCAAACCCAGGTGTACCGCCAGGGGTCGAATAATGCCAACGGTAATACGCGCGACCGCCAGGGACGGCTGATTACTTGTGAGCACCTGGGGCGCCGCGTTACCCGCACAGAGCACGACGGAACCATTACCGTGTTGGCCGATCGTTACGATGGCCGGCGTCTGAATTCACCCAACGATGTCGTGGTGAAGTCCGACGGTTCCATCTGGTTCACCGATCCGCCGTTTGGGATCGTGGGCTATTACCAGGGCGAAAAGGCAGAGCAGGAATTGCCCGCTCATGTCTATCGATTGGATCCGCAGACCCTGGAGCTAACGATAGTGGCGGATTCCGTTAATGGTCCGAACGGCCTGGCATTTTCGCCCGACGAAAGCCGTTTATATGTTGTCGAATCGCGTGCCCGGCCCCGAAATATTCTGGCCTTCGATGTGTCGACCGATGGCCGGTCGCTAAGTGGCGGGCGTGTGCTGTTCGACGCAGGCGAGGGTACGCCGGATGGCTTCAGGGTAGACGTGCACGGCAACCTCTGGTGCGGCTGGGGCATGGGTACGGCGGAACTGGACGGTGTACGGGTTTTCTCGCCGGAAGGTGACCTCTTGGGGAAAATTGCGCTGCCTGAAAGGTGCGCAAATTTATGTTTCGGTGGCAAGTACCGGAATCGTTTATTCATGGCGTCGTGTACGTCGATTTATTCGCTTTACATCAACACGCAAGGAATTGCGGGGGGCTAAGGCCCAAAGGAGAATTTTATGTCTGCAAACTCATTCAAGAAGTGCGCGCTGGCGCTGATGCTGGGCCTGGTGGGCACGGCCGCGATGGCCGCCGCGCCCACGACGGTTGTGGTGGCTTTCCCCGCCGGCGGCCCGGCCGATACCCTGGCCAGGGTGATTGCGGCCGAGCTGGAATCCACACTGAAGTCGACGGTGGTGGTCGAGAACAAGCCGGGCGGCAACGGTGCCATTGCCGCCAGCTATGTTGGCCGTGCTGCGCCCGACGGGCATACTCTGTTCCTGAGTTCGGCCGGTGCCATTGCCATCAATCCGCCGCTGTATCCCAAGCTGGTCTATAACCCCAAGAAAGATTTGCAGCCGGTGACCATGCTGGTATCCACCCCCGAAGTCCTGGTGGTGCCCTCGTCGGGCAACATCAAGTCGCTGGCCGAGTTCCTGGACAGCGCGAAAAGCAAGCCCGGCAGCATGACCCTGTCTTCATCGGGCATAGGCAGCATGCCGCACATGGCGATTTCGCTGCTCAAGATCGCCACCAAAGCGGACATCCTGCACGTGCCCTATAAGGGCGCGGCGCCGGCTATCAAGGACACTGTGGGCGGTCAGGTGGGCGGTTTCTTTGGCGATATCTCGGGTTTGATGGCTTTCATCAAGGATGACCGCGTGCGGCCCATTGCCATCGCGGCAGACAAGCGTTCTGCCGTGCTGCCCAATGTGCCTACCTTCGATGAGCTGGGCATCAAGAACGTACATGCCAACAACTGGTACGGCATGTTTGCGCCCAAGGCCACGCCCAAAGAAAAAATCGACGAGCTGAACAAGGCTTTGCGCATTGCACTCAAAAGCAGTGCCGTGCAGAAGTATGTGCAGACGACGGGCCTGGAAGCCAGCCCGACTTCGCCGCAAGAATTTGAAAAGCTTATCGATGAAGACACCCAGAAATGGGCCGAAGTCATCAAGGCCGAAGGCATTACCGTCAACGAATAGCCAACTGATCGGCATCGGAAACGCGTGCGGGGCAACGCTGCCCCGCACGCGTTTTATTTTCCGCCTTGCATGCCGCTGAACTTCTTGCCGGCTGCCATGGCCAGCAGCACGAGTCCCGTTGATATGGCGATCATGATGATGCCCAGCGCGGACAACTTACCCCACAGGCCGTCATCGGCGAAGCTAAGGATTTGCACGGCCAGCACTTCGCTTCCGGGTCTGGACAGCACCACGGAAACCGTCAGTTCGCGCACGAACATGGTCGCCATCAGTATCCAGGCCGATACGACTCCAGGAATGAGTAGCGGCACAATAATACGGCGCATGGTGGTCAGCCTGGAGGCTCCGCACACCAGAGACGATTCTTCAAGGTGGGCATGCACCTGCACGAAAGCACTTGCCAGTGGCCGTATTCCGTAAGGCAGATAGGCGGCGATATAGGCAAGCAGCAGGGCGGTAAGCGTGGCGTATAACGGCGTTTGCACGAAGAACCACATGAAGCCTATACCTATGACGATGCCGGGAAATGAAAACGACAGAAAGCTTAGTGTCTCCAGCAGGCCGGAAGCGCGGGTTCGTATCTTGACGATGACATACGCTACAAAGGCCGACAATAGTACGCCCAGGCTTGCGCCGGCCACCGCCAGGAACAGGCTGTTTTTCAGCGCCAGCAAGGACAAGGGGTCTTCCAGCACTTCGATCCAGTGCTTAAGGCTCATCAGCGAAAAGGCGCGGGCGCTGGGCACCATGGAGTAGGGCACCAGCGAGGTATAGAGCAATACCGCTACGGGCAGTACGACCATCAGAAAGGACAGCAGGCTGATCGCTATGAACAGCGGAGTGCGCGCGCGCTTGAGCTCTATGGTGGAGAGGCGGTAGCCGCGGCCCGATATGGTCACGTATTTGCCGCTCTCGGCGGTCAGCGCCCGGTAAAGCACGATCAGGGCAATGGACGCGCTTAGTATGCTCATGCCAAGCGCGGCGGCTTTGCCGTAATCGGGGGCAAAGCCGGTTGCCACCATCTGGTACAGGTAGGTTGCTAAAACGTCGACCTGGCCGGGCATGCCCAGCACACGGGGCACGGCATACGAGGCCAGACTGCGCACGATGGCCAGGATGAATGCGGCCAGGATGGCCGGCCGCAGAACCGGCAAGGTGATTCTGACCAGGGTGCGCCAGGTGCCGGCCCCGAAGACCCGTGAAGACTCTTCCAGGGCGACGTCGAACGATGCCATCGCCGGGGCGATGATCAGGTAGGCGATGGGCATGTTCAGCAAACCTTCGACCAGCACCATGCCCCACAGCGAATAGATGTTGAAGGGTGCCTCGTCCAGCCCGAAGGTGTTCATCAGCAAGGTGTTGAGCAGACCGTTGGATGGGTTCAGCAACAGTGCCCAACTGACCGAAAACAACAAGTGCGGAATCATCATCGGCACGATCGAGAGCACGGTGAATGCCGGCTTGAACGGGATGTCGGTGCGTGTGTTCAGATAAGCCAATACCAGCGCCAGGCCCGTCGATAGCAGCGATGAGCCAAGCACGAACACGAGCGTGTTGAAGGAGACTTCAAGCAGGAAGGGGTCGGTGTACGCGGCAACGTACTTGCTGAGAGTGAAGGTTCCGAACGCCGTCAGCCCTTGCGAAAAGCTTCCAAGAAGCAGCATCAGGACCGGGCATAGCGTCAGGAAGCCGACAATGACGATCAGCGACCAGGTTAGTTTCGTGCGGGCTTCGTTCATATTTCCAATCAGGCCGAAACCAGCAGACAATGAGCGGGATTCAGGCTGACGCTGACCGTATCGCCTTCTTTGACGGCAATATCCGGGTCGATTCTTGCCAGCAGGCGTTCTTCGCCTATGCGGATCTGCGCTTCGTAGACTTCGCCTATGAACTCCAACGACTCAATGCTGCCGCTGATCACATTTTGGCCGGCCCCTGCGTCTTGGCCGGTGATGCGTATGAATTCCGGTCGGATGCATAAGGTGGCTTCGCTGCCGGGCGGCAGCGGGC
>DATCYE010000355.1:0-5682 GCA_036570485.1 Pusillimonas sp.
AAGCCGCATATGCAGCCAGGCCGCGTAATTAAGCCATACGATCAAAGCCCAGGTTTCTTTAGGGTCCCACTGCCAATAAGTACCCCAGGCATCGGCAGCCCACAGCGCCCCTAGAATGGTGGCAACCGTGAAGAACGCGAACCCGACCGCAATCGCGCGATACATGATGTCGTCCAGGATTTCCAATGAAGGCAGCTTGCTGGCAATAGGCCCCCGGAAAGCCAGGATAGCGCCCACGATAATGGCCCCTATTCCAAAATAAAGCATCCAGGTCACTGAAAGCTCGCGCGAACCGAACACCATGGGTTCGGCGCACAGTATCGCGCCAAGCACGAACAAGGGCGCCAGCTTGGCCATGGAACGCGTCTGGCCATTTTCTTTGACCAGATAGGCAAAACCCACCATGGCAGCCAATGAAAATGTACCGTAGCCGATGAAGTTGGCCGGCACATGCAGTTTCATCCACCAGCTTTTAAGCGCCGGCACCAATGGTTGAATCTGGAACGCGTCGCGCGTAAACGAATACCACAGCAAAAAAATCACGGCGGAACTAATGACCAGCAAGACAAATCCGCCCAGCGCCCGGGTCGCGTAGCGACGCTCGTAGTACAGGTAGAACAGGGCGGTGATCAGCGCAAACAGCACGAATACTTCGTACAGATTGCTGACGGGGATATGGCCGATGTCAGGACCCAGCAGATGGCCTTCACGCCACCGCACCAGTAATCCGGTAACCCCGGCATACACGGCGCCCCAGGTCAGAACCGTACCCAGCCAGGCGGCCGTCTTGCTGAAGATACCTACCCAGTAGCAGATCATTCCCAGCACAAAAGCGAGCACATCCACAAAATGGCCGATTGCGACGAAAACAGATACTTCAGGAAAAAAACATTTTCGGCGCGAGTGATGTCGCCCTGCTCAAGCCCGCCCCCACCGCTATACAGCCAGATGGCAAACAAGGCGCTGGCGCCGCTAACAATCATCAGCGTGCGTAGCGGCCGCCAAAGCCATGCCATCCAGCTTAAGCCGGCCACTGCGCCGCACAGAATGAGCTTCTCGTAGTAGTCCATGCTTTGTGCGTAATGGACCAGTACATAAGCCGCACCCGCAGCCAGCGCCAGAAAGAACAAAATATCGGTCCAGTCGGGCTTGCCCCGATGGCCGCGCGAGTCGCCGCTGGCCGTCATGGACTCTTGCCACATCGGGGCATTTGACGAAAGAATGGACTCGGACATAGGAAAACCTCGTTACGTGGAGAGACGCTTAAACGCCTCTTTGAAGCGGTCGAACTCGTGGTTGAAATCCAGAGTACGCCGTTGCGACGTCATGGCCGCCAACATCTCGCTGCCCTCACCGCTGGGCTTGATCCATATCCAGATACGGCGATCACGAATATAGAACATGGAAAAAACGCCAATGACCAGAAACAGACACCCCAGGTAAACCGTGTTCTTGCCGGGACTGCGCGCAACCTGGAATACGCTGGCCTCGATGTGATCGAATCCCTTGAGCGTCATGAAAACCGGCGCCGGGTAATCGGGCAGATTGGCCAGAGCCAGCAGAGACATCTGTACCCAGCGATCAGAGGCCTCGCCCTGGGGTCCCTCGCGCGGCGCGGCAGGCTGGCCGGCACGCTCGCGCACGATGTCGCGCAGTTCAACCAGCGACAACTGGATCATGGGTACGGCAAAGCCAAGCACCTTTTCACGATCCTGTTCGGGAACGCGTTCGATAATACCGTTAAAACCCGACTTGTAGAATGTTTCCAAAGCACTTTGCGCGGCTTTCTCGAGCAAGGGCCCTTGCAAATCGCTGCTGGCGTTCTTGGCGGCAAACCGAGACGCCGCCTGCTGTACCAGCGCGGGTTCGGCCAAGGCCGCCCGCAGATTCATGAACTCTACTACCGAATGGTCGGCATCGGCGGGAATCCTGATATAGCGATAGGGTTGTGCGGCCGTTTCACGCACCCCAGCCAGGAATACCTGGCTGCCGTCCAGCATGATGGGCAGCATGTAATTGGTAACTTCATGGGCCTGGCCGTCGCGGCCGATAATCCGGTACTGGACGCTGGGGCCGACGTTTTTCAGGTCTTCGTTCTTTGCGCCGGCCGCACTACCGGTTACCGAAGCAACGTGGTCGATGACCGCCTTGGGCTGGGGCTCGGCGTCGTCGCTTAGATTCTCGACGTTAATCACCCGCAAGCCCGAAAATTCAATCTGCAGGGGTGCCGGGCCACTACCGTCGGCTACCGTTATCTCGGTGCTTTTACCCACCGTACCATCTATGCTGAAAGCCTGGCTGGCCGCACCGTGCAGCGGGTATCCCACCAATTGCAGCGTGCTGCCGCCATCATCGAAACTGGACTGATAAACCGTTACGCCTTTGTAGCGCAGAGGTTCGTTGACTTCTATAGTCTGGTTGAACGACTTGCCGGTTTCAGGATCGGTGACTTGCACTTCGCTTTTGAAGCTGCTGGGCATGCCGGTGGAATAGTAATCCACCAGAAACTTGTTCAACTTCAGGGTAAAGGGCAGGGGCTGCACTAATACTCCGTCGTCGACGCTGATAATGCCACTGCTGCTTTGCGAGCCTTCGGGCACCAGCATATTGGCCCTGAAGCTGGGGTTGCGCGCCGACAGCAGGCCCGATTCGGGCACCTGGGAAATCAGCATGTTTTGTGTAATGGGCTGCTTGCCGCCCAGCCATACCTGCAAACGCACGGGCAGCTCGCTATCAAGCAAACCGCCTATACAGATCACTACAATCGCCGCATGCGCAAAAATATAGCCCAGCCGATTGGCACTGCCTTTCTTGGCCGCCAGCATTGAACTATCGCCTTCTTGCCTGACCTTGAACTTATAACCTTGCGAGGTCAACCATTGCTGCATTTGCACAAGGCTCTGGGCCGGCGCCGCCGGCGACTTGGCCTCGACGCGATGATGAAAGGAGCGCAAACTGCTGGCGCGCACGTATTCTCGAAAGGATTGTGCGTCGCGCATCATTTTTGGCGCATTGCGTACCAGACAGATCGCGGTCGACACGACCAGGAAAGCCATGATCAGCAAAAACCACCAACTATTGTAAATATGCCAGATCGAGAACTTGTCGAACAGGGCAAACCAGAAGGGGCCGAACTGGTCGATGTAGTTGTTGGCAGGCTGATTTTGCTGAAGCACTGTGCCGATCAGGCTCGCCACGCAAATGAACATCAGCAAACTGACCGCAAAGCGCATCGAGCCCAGCAGTTCGATGATGTCCGCGCCAAGGCGACGCGTGGAGGAAGGATGAGTCACAGGTGAAGAATTCATAAAAAAGGGGATGCCATGAATAGCGTCCCCCTGTATTTTAGTCTTGTTGCCACAGAAAGTATTCTGTGGCTTAAACCGGCATTAACGTAGACCGGCTGCGTAATCGGCCACTGCTGCGATGTCGGTGTCGGACATGCGATCGGCGATTTCGTGCATGATGGTGCTGTTGGCACGATCGCCACTGCGGAACAGCTTGAGCTGCTCGGCAATATACACCGGATGCTGGCCCGACAGGCGGGGGAAGGCGCCTGGAACACCAGCACCATTGGGCGAGTGGCAACCCGCACAGGCCGGTACCTTACGGTCGGGCAAACCACCGCGCCAGATGTGCTGACCGCGTTCCATCGTAGCCTCGTTGGTGGCGGTGCCAGCTGTCTTGGGATCTAGCGCCTGCTGGGTCAGGTAGTAAGCAATATTTTGCTTGTCTTCGGCCGTCAGTGCTGACGCAAAGGCCGTCATGACGGAATTGGCTCCGCCAGGACCGCGACGCGCCGGCTGGGTTTTGTCGTCTTTGGCGGTGAAGTCGATCAGCTGCTTTACCAGGTACTCGTGCGGCTGGCTGGCCAGATTCGGATTGGCTGGGATCGTACTGTTGCCCGCCGCGCCATGGCAGCTTGCACAGGCCAGGATGCCACGTGCCGCGTCGCCATTGGCGTACAGCTGCTCACCCTTGGCGGCATCTGGTTTGGCCACGGCCACATCGGCGGCATAGGCAAGTGAAACTACGGAAGAACCCAGCAGCAGGCCGCTGGCAACTACGATTCTGGAAAGCATACGCTTCATGAAGACCTCGACGATCGCTATTCGATCCGGGTGCCGTAAACACCACGATGATAATGCCACTTTCATTCAAAGCAAGCCTGAAGAAAAATGACGCAACTGTTTCAAACCTGCGATTATACAATAGCGTTTAAATTAAACCGATCTAGGTATCTCACGTGTCCATTTTGCATCGCGCTTCCTTTACCGTTTCTGCGGCCCGCCTCGACCAGCTACCGGCGCCCACAACGGCCGAAGTCTGTTTCGTTGGCCGATCCAATTCGGGCAAATCCTCGGCCATCAATGTGTTGGCCAATCAACGCCGCCTGGCCTTTTCCAGCAAAACACCAGGACGCACGCGCCTGATCAATCTGTTCGGTATTCCCGACCCGGTCGAGCCCGGCGCATTCCTGGGCTTCCTGGTAGACCTTCCGGGCTACGGTTATGCTTCGGTAGCCCGCGACGCCCGTGAAGAATGGGCCGATGTGCTGGGCGGCTATCTGCGCAACCGCCCCTCGCTGGCCGGAATCGTCCTGCTTATCGATATACGCCGAGGCGTAACCGAGCTGGACCGGCGCCTGGCCGACTGGATTACCCCTACGGGCACGCCCGTGCTAGCCTTGCTGACCAAGGCCGACAAGCTGCCTTACGGCCAGCGTATCAAAGCCGTTGCAGCCGTCAAGAAAGAGCTGGCCGATATCGGCGCCCTGAATGCCATGCCATTTTCGGCCACTCATCGCATAGGCCTGGATACCGCCTCTGCGCAAATTGAAAACTGGATTTCTCCCAAGGTCGTACCATGACTTCTTTTATTCTTTCCGCTGACTTTCCCGCCGCGCGTCCGCGGCGCAATCGTCGCGACGAGTTTTCCCGCCGTTTGGTGCGCGAAAATGTGTTGACTACGCAAGACCTGATTTATCCGGTGTTCGTCATGGAAGGTCAGGGCATACAAGAGCCCGTTCCTTCCATGCCCGGCGTGGTCCGCTATTCGCCCGACACGCTGCTGAAGGCGGCCGAAGAATGCGTGACGCTGGGCATTCCGGTCATTGCTCTGTTCCCGGTGATCGACCCCAGCCTTAAAACACCCGACGGCATCGAAGCGGCCAACCCGCAAGGCCTGGTGCCCCGCGTAGTCGCCGCCTTGAAGCAACGCTTTCCAGAGCTGGGGGTGTTGACCGATGTAGCGCTGGACCCCTACACCAGCCACGGCCAGGACGGCGTGATCGATGAAGACGGCTATGTGCTGAACGAACCCACGGTACAGATCCTGACCCGGCAAGCCCTGGTGCAGGCTCAGGCGGGTGTGGACATCGTGGCTCCCAGCGACATGATGGACGGTCGCATCGGCACGATACGGCAGGCACTGGAAGCGGAAAAGCATATCTACACGCGCATCATGGCGTATTCGGCCAAATATGCCAGCGCGTTCTACGGCCCTTTCCGCGATGCGGTGGGGTCGGCCACCAATCTGGGCAAATCCAACAAGTTCACCTACCAAATGGATCCGGCCAATCGCAACGAGGCACTGCGCGAAGTCGCCGCCGATATCCGCGAAGGCGCCGATATGGTGATGGTGAAACCAGGCCTGCCTTACCTGGATATTCTGCGCGATGTG
>DATCYE010000356.1:0-2103 GCA_036570485.1 Pusillimonas sp.
TTCGTCCTGCTGTCCATGCTGGCTACCCGCAATCTGCTTGATTCGCGGCCGGGCCGCGCCATACGCGCACTGAAAAGCGGCGGCGGCATGGCCGAATCCTTTGGCATAGACATGGGGCGCTACAAGGTCATTATCTTTGTATATGCCGCCTTGCTGGCTTGCGTCTCGGGATGGCTTTATGCGCACATGCAGCGTGCCGTGAGCCCCAGTCCCTTCGGTCTGAACTACGGTATTGAATACCTGTTTATGGCCGTAGTGGGCGGTGCAGGCAGCGTATGGGGTGCCGTGATCGGCTCGGGTCTTATCCTTACCCTGAAAGATCAATTGCAAAACGTCTTGCCTAAAATCCTTGACACCACTTCCAACTTCGAGCTCATCGTATTCGGCGTGTTGATGATACTGGTGCTGCAATATGCCCGCGACGGCGTTTGGCCCATATTGTCGTCATGGTGGCAAGCGCTCACCGGCAAATCCGAGCGCCGGCGCATCGCGCCTCCGCCCCAGGCACCCGATCTGCCTCAGCGGCCCAGGCCCACGAAAGGCTCTCTGGTCCTGGAGGTCGATTCAATACGCAAGGAATTCGGCGGTCTGGTGGCGGTGAACGACATCAGCTTTTCGCTCAAGGCGGGCGAAATCATGGGCCTTATCGGTCCCAATGGCGCCGGTAAAAGCACTACCTTCAACCTCATCACCGGCGTACTGCCCGCCACGCGGGGCAAAGTCCGTTTTCTGGGCGAAAGGCTCGACATTCTGCCCTCGCGCGAGATCGCCCGGCTGGGTGTGGGGCGTACTTTTCAGCACGTGCAACTGCTGCCCACCATGACCGTTCTGGAAAACGTGGCATTGGGCGCGCACCTGCGCAATAAAGTAAGCGTATTGGCTGCTGCCCTGCGCACCGAGCGCAACGACGAGGCCCAGTTGCTGCACGAGGCCGCCAAGCAATTGCAACGCGTTGGGCTGGGCGATTACTTGTACGAACAGGCCGGCAATCTTGCCTTGGGCCAGCAACGCATACTGGAAATCGCCCGCGCCCTTGCCGCCGACCCTGTCCTGCTCTTGCTCGACGAGCCTGCGGCCGGCTTGCGCTATAAAGAAAAGCAAGAGCTGGCCAATGTGCTTGACCAGCTTCGCCAGGAAGGCATGAGCATTCTTCTGGTCGAACACGATATGGATTTTGTGATGAACCTTACCGATCATTTGGTCGTTATGGACTTCGGCACCAAGCTGGCCGAAGGCCTGCCGGCCGACATTCAACGCAATCCGGCCGTGCTGGAAGCCTATCTGGGCGGCATAGACGACGATTTCGACTTCGACGATCTGCCTGGTGCCAGCCATGTCCCGGCTGCAGCATCCACCGCACACGGAGGTGCGGCATGAGCACTGGCAAACCCAAACATTCCATCCTGCAGGTCACCGATCTTTCCGCCCGGTACGGTAAGGTCAATGCCGTGGTGGGCGCCAATATAGCCGTCACACGCGGCAGCATCGTTACGGTAATCGGCGGCAACGGCGCGGGTAAATCCACGCTGCTCAATTCCATCATGGGGTCGCTGCCGGCCACCGGAAACTGCTCGGGCTCGGTCCAGTATCTGGGCGCCGAGATCGGATCATGGCAGGTGGAGCGCCGCGTGTCCGATGGTATCTCGCTGGTGCCCGAAAGGCGTGAGCTGTTCGGCAGCATGTCGGTTGAAGACAACCTGCTGCTGGGCGGCTTTCGCTTGTACCGCGCCGGCAAGCATGGCTGGAAAGAAACCATTGACGAAGTCTACGACCTCTTCCCCAGGCTGCGCGAACGCAAAGCCCAGCAGGCCGGCACCTTGTCTGGAGGCGAGCGCCAAATGCTGGCCGTAGGCCGCGCATTAATGGCCCAGCCGCAGTTGCTCATGCTTGACGAACCCAGCCTGGGCCTGGCGCCGCGTATTGTCCGTGAAATATTCCAGATCATCGCCCGTCTGCGCAGCACCGGCGTTGCCATACTGCTGGTCGAACAAAACGCCCGCGCCGCCCTGCAAGTGGCCGACTACGGCTACGTTCTGGAAACCGGCGAAGTCGTCCTGGAAGGCAAAGCCAAAGAGCTTAGCGACAATCCTCGCGTCATCGAAA
>DATCYE010000357.1:0-2347 GCA_036570485.1 Pusillimonas sp.
TTTCGGAACGCATGTCCTGGAAGCCGTCAACCGGCGACACCGGCACATATCCGCCCTTGACACCCGGACGGTGACCCAGATTGCCGCCTTCCAGCTCCAGGCCGCGCGACCAGGGGGCTTCTTCGGATTTGATCTTCACGAAGCAACCCGACATATCGTCGTTCCAGGTGATGCCGTCGAACACGAAGAACTCCGGCTCGGGTCCGAAGTAAGCCGTATCGCCCAAGCCGCTGGATTTCAGGTAAGCCTCGGCACGCTTGGCCAGCGAACGCGGATCGCGGTCATAGCCTTTCAGGTCAGAAGGTTCGACCACATCGCAGGTCAGATTCAGGGTCGGTTCTTCGCGGAAAGGATCCATGCGAGCCGAGCCAGCATCGGGAATCAGGACCATGTCGGAGGCTTCGATGCCCTTCCACCCGGCAATCGACGAGCCGTCGAAGGCCACGCCGACTTCCAGCTTTTCTTCGTCAACCGTATGAGCGGGAACGGTCAAGTGGTGTTCTTTGCCCAGGGTATCGGTAAAGCGGAAATCCACAAAGGTGACTTCGCGTTCTGCAATCAGTTTGACTACTTCTTCGGGGGTGGGCATATAGGCTCCTGAACCAATGAAATCAGAAAATGAAATAAGACATACAGCTTTAAGCAATTAGCGTGCCAGCTTTTGTTTGGGACGTGCAAGAAATGAACGGCAAACTGACCGTGAATATTCACCATTATGGGGCACGACGCACTCTATTGGTGCAAATTTTAGTGCAACGCACAGGTAAAAGATCAATACACGGCATGAAACGCATAGGAATTCAATCCAGAAACTCGGCCAGCAGATCGTTCAGGAATTCCCATCCTTGAGGCGTGGCCCGAAGACGCGCGGGGTCGGGATCAAGCAGGCCTTTCGCGATCGCGCGCTCAAGGGCAGGCGCGACGGCCAAAATGGATTGGCCCGTACGTTCAATATAGCTGCTGCGCTCAACGCCTTCTTTAAGACGCAAGGCATTAAGCATGAACTCGAAGCCCAGCTCTTTCCATTGGACCTCGCGGTCTTCGGCCAAATGGCTGCCGTCGCGCTGGACGGCTTTCTGCATCCACGACGTCGGGTTCTTTAGCCGTGCCTGACGAACAATCCGGTCATGAAAGGACAGCTTGCCGTGGGCGCCCGGGCCTATGCCTAGGTAATCGCCGAACTCCCAGTAATTCAGGTTATGGCGGCAGCGCTGGCCCGGTTTGGCATAAGCCGATACTTCGTAGCGTTCCCAGCCGCCCGCTTCGGTCGTTTGGGTAATCATGTCTTGCATGGCGGCGCCAAGGTCGTCATCGGGCAGAGTCGGCGGATACTTGGCGAAAACTGTGTTCGGCTCCAGCGTCAGGTGATACAGAGACAGATGCCCGGTCTGGAAGGCCATGGCCTGCTGCAAGTCGCTGGCACAGGCTTGCAGCGACTGGCCCGGCAAGGCATACATGATATCCAGGTTAACGCGCTGCACGACGCTTTGGGCGATCTCGATGGCGGCGCGAGCCTGGCTGGCGTCATGGATGCGGCCCAACGCTTTCAGGGCCGTATCGTCAAAGCTTTGTATACCCAGTGAAATGCGGTTGACGCCGCTGGCCGCATAATCGGCGAAGCGGCCTACCTCGACCGTTCCCGGATTGGCCTCCATGGTCACTTCGGCATCGGGCAGCAGGTTCAAATAGGCACGAAACATGGCCAGCATGCGGTCGAGCGCACCGGCCGAGAGCAGGCTGGGCGTACCCCCGCCAATAAAAACCGATATCACCTGACGCCCCCAAATCAAGGGCAGCGCCTGCTCCAGATCGGCCTGCAAGGCATCCAGGTAGTCCTGTTCGGGCAGCTCCTTGCCAAGCTCGTGCGAATTGAAATCACAATAAGGACACTTGCGCACGCACCAGGGCACATGAACGTAAAGGGACAAGGGCGGAAGGCTGGAAAGTATGGTCTTTCCAGCTGAACTGGCCGGCACCACACGGGGCTTTTTCGCTGTGGCGTCCGGTGCGATGGCTTGAGTAGGCTGCACGGAATGTATCCTGGAAAATCAGCGGACGCTGGTCGGCGGCCGCCCGGCAATGCCGATTTTATGGCTGTCGATTGCGCAGGGCCAGCAAGAGCGCTTGCAGGGCCTGCGCGCGATGGCTTAGCGCGTTCTTTTGTTCGGGCGGTAATTCGGCCACCGTCTTGCCCAGCGCAGGCAGGTAAAAGTGCGGATCGTAGCCGAAACCGTTGGCGCCACGCGCCTCATCGACGATAAGGCCGTTCCAGCTGCCTTCGGCGATGATGGGCCGCGGGTCGTCTGCCGAGGTCACATAAACCAGCACAGCCACATAGCAGGCGGAT
>DATCYE010000358.1:0-4606 GCA_036570485.1 Pusillimonas sp.
ACTGTAGTTTTATCCAGCAGTGCTTCGGCCAGCGCGCCGGGGCGCTGCTGGCGTCGGCATGCTCCTTGCCGACCGTCGGCGCCACAGCTCTTGCCGTGCGCCAACCCTTGTTATTCTTGATTTTCCTCAAAACTAAATTGAAATTTAGCTGTCATAAGACTGACAAGTGGGCTACACTTTTTAATGTCTTAACATGAGGCCTTTACAGGTTTATGGACCAAATTACTACTTTATTATCAGGCGGTTTGCTGCAGCTTTCATGGTGGCAGGTCGTGCTGGTTACCCTTGTACTCACCCACATCACGATAGTCGGAGTTACGGTATTTCTACACCGTAGCCAGGCCCACCGAGGGTTGGACCTGCATCCGGCGGTCATGCATTTCTTTCGCTTCTGGCTTTGGCTGACCACGGGTATGGTCACCAAAGAATGGGTGTCTATTCACCGCAAGCACCATGCCAAGTGCGAAAAAGAAGGTGATCCCCACTCGCCGGTCGTATTCGGCCTGGGCAAGGTGTTCTTTCGCGGTGCCGAACTGTATCGCGAAGAAGCCACAAACCCTGAAACCTTGCAGCGCTTTGGTCACGGTACACCCGACGACTGGATCGAACGCAATCTTTACACGCGCCACAGCCTGATGGGCATCCTGATCATGCTGGGCCTGGACCTGGCCTTGTTCGGCGTGCTGGGGCTTACCGTCTGGGCTATCCAGATGGCCTGGATACCCTTCTGGGCCGCCGGCGTCGTCAACGGTATCGGCCATGCCTGGGGCTATCGCAATTACGCCAGTCCCGATACCAGCACCAATGTGTCGCCCTGGGGCATCATCATTGGCGGTGAAGAACTGCACAACAATCACCACGCCTACGGTACCTCGGCCAAATTCTCGACCAAATGGTACGAATTCGACCTGGGCTGGGGCTATATAAGCGTCTTGCGTTTCTTCGGCCTGGCCAAGGTCAAGAAGCTGGCGCCTAAGCTCAAACTCGACGCACCCAAGGCTCAGGCCGATGCCAGCACCTTGCAGGGTGTCATTACGCACCGCTACGAAATCCTGGCGCGCTACACCGACCTGGTCAAGAAAGCCGCCAGCGACGAACTCAGCAAGCTTAAGCCGGCCCGCAAGGAAGGCAGTCCCGATTGCAGCTGGGCTTTGCTCAGTAGCTGCAAAGACTGGATCAGCAGCACCGACGACGCCCTCGAACCGGCGCAGCGCGCCCAGGTCGACACCGTTTTGGCCCAAAACCAGTCCTTGTCCACGCTGGTGCAAATGCGTCGTGAACTTGTCCGTTTATGGGAAAGCTCCAGCGCCAGCAGCGAACAATTGTTGGCTGACTTGCAGGCATGGTGCCAGCGGGCTCAGCAAAGCGGCATAGAAGGTCTTGAGCAGTTTGCTTACCGGTTGCGCCGCTACGCGGCATGATAGAAAGTCTTAATCCGCAACAACAAGCCGCTGTCACTCTTCCCCCCTCACACGCGCTGGTCTTGGCCGGCGCGGGTAGCGGAAAAACCCGAGTTCTGACAACCCGCATGGCCTGGCTGATACAAACAGGCCAGGCCAGTCCCTTTGGGCTGATGGCGGTTACGTTTACCAATAAATCGGCGCGTGAAATGCTTACGCGCCTTTCTGCGTTGTTGCCCATCAACACGCGCGGCCTTTGGGTAGGCACTTTTCATGGCCTGTGCAACCGCTTGCTGCGCGCCCACCACCGCGATGCCGGCTTGATCCAGACGTTTCAAATACTGGATAGCGCCGATCAGTTGGCGGCGATCAAGCGCTTGCTGAAAGGCGCCGGCATCGACGACGATAAATTTCCGCCGCGTGATGTCCAGCGCTTTATCAACGGCGCCAAGGAAGAAGGCCAGCGCCCCGGGCAGGTCGAGGTCTGGGATGCGCACCGTCGCCGCTTGGTTGAAATCTATCAGCTTTATCAGGACCAATGCGAACGCGAGGGTGTGGTCGATTTTGCCGAACTGCTGCTGCGCGCTTATGAGTTGCTGCAACGCAACGCACCCATACGCGAGCATTATCAGCGTCGCTTCCAGCACATTCTGGTCGACGAGTTCCAGGATACCAATACCTTGCAGTACCGCTGGCTGACTTTGCTGGCGGGCGGCGGTGCATCCATCTTTGCCGTCGGCGACGATGATCAGTCCATCTATGCCTTTCGAGGCGCGAACGTGGGCAATATGTCCGACTTCGAGCGCGACTATGCACATGGCAATGTCATTCGCCTGGAGCAAAACTACCGCTCGTATGGACACATACTGGATTCAGCCAATGCGCTGATTGCCCACAATACAGGGCGCTTGGGTAAAAACCTGTGGACCGAACAGGGTGAGGGCGAGCCCGTACGGGTAATAGAGCAGGCGTTCGATCTGTTGGAGGCCCAATGGATCATCGATGAAACCAAGGCGCTCATCAACGATGGCCGTCTACGCCGCGAAATCGCCGTGCTGTATCGCAGTAACGCGCAGTCGCGCATTATCGAGCATGCCTTGTTTTCGTCCGGTATTCCCTACAAGGTATACGGCGGGCTACGATTTTTTGAGCGCCAGGAAGTCAAGCATGCGCTGGCCTATTTGCGCTTGATGGACAATCCGCATGACGATACGTCCTGGCTGCGGGTCGTCAACTTTCCCACACGCGGCATTGGCGCCCGTACGCTTGAACAGTTGGCCGACCTGGCCCGGCAGCAAGATAGCAGCCTGTTCCGCGCGGTACCGCTAATGTCCGGCAAAGGCGGCGGCAATCTGGCACGCTTTGCCGAATTAATCCAGCAAATGGCCCACGAGGCGCAAATCCTTTCGCTGCCCGAACTCATCGATCATGTGGTGCATCACAGCGGCTTGCTGGCGCACTACCAGAACGACAGGGAAGGCGCCGATCGCCTGGAGAACTTGCAGGAATTGGTCAATGCCGCCGCAGCCTTTGTGGCCGAGGAAAATTTCGAAGGCCTGCCTGCCGGGCGAATTCCCGATGCGGCACTGGCAGGGCAGGCATTGTCCGCAGAGGACGATGCGGTCACTCCCATGTCGCCGCTGGCGGCATTCCTGACTCACGCCTCATTGGAAGCCGGTGATAATCAGGCCCAGGCCGGGCAGGACGCGGTTCAACTGATGACCGTGCACGCGGCCAAAGGCTTGGAGTTCGATTCGGTTTTTATTACCGGTGTCGAAGAAGGCTTGTTCCCGCACGAGAACAGCCTGTTGGAAGCAGCCGGCCTTGAAGAAGAGCGTCGCCTGATGTACGTGGCGATTACGCGGGCGCGCGAGCGCCTGTACCTGACGTTGGCGCAAAGCCGCATGTTGCATGGGCAGACGCGGTACGCCATGCGTTCGCGTTTTCTGGATGAAATTCCCGACGAGCATCTGAAGTGGCTGACGCCCAAAGACGGCCGGCCGGCCGTACGCGAGAACACCTGGAGCGGCGCTTTTCGACGCGGCGCCGCCTATAACCATCAGGAGGGCGGCTCTGTCGCACCCCGCGTACCGCGCAGCCTGACGACGGGCGTCACGGTGGGCGAACAGCACTTTCGTATCGGCACCGGTGTCAGGCATGCCAAATTCGGTGAAGGGACTGTCATTGGTTTGAGCGGCATCGGCCAGGACTCCCAGGCGCAGATCCAGTTTCGCGACGTCGGCATGAAGACCCTGGCCTTGGGTGTTGCCAAGCTGGAGATCGTTGCGGGCTAGAAACCGTCAGTGGTGAATCCGCAGCCAGGCCCGCCTGCCATGTGCAGGCGGATCAGGCCTCACCATACAGGTCAGACCGAGTGAGTCCAGCGCTGATAAATCTTTTGGGCGCATGCATCCAGCATGAAGCCCAGCGCGCCGATCAGGATGATGACCGCCATCAGTTCCGCATAGGCCAGACGGTCGCGTGTATCAAGAATAAAATACCCCAGGCCCGAGCTCACGCCCAGCATTTCGCAGGGCACCAAAACGATCCAGATGATGCCTATGGCCAGCCTTGCGCCAGTCAGAATGTGGCCCAGCACGCCTGGCACCATGATTTTGAACAGGACTTCCCTGCGTGTTGCGCTAAGGCTTTTGGCCAGTAGCAGCCACTTTGGATTTAACTGGCGCACACCGGATGCGGTATTCAGGATGATGGGCCAGACGGCGGCAAAAGTCAGCAGAAAGTAGATGGGCGCATCGCCGATGCCAAATACCATCACTGCAATAGGCATCCAGGAAAGCGGCGAAATCATGCGCAAGAACTGAAATGCACTGCCGGTGCTGTTTTCCAGCGCCCGCGAACTGCCTATGGCCAGTCCAATAGGAACGCCTATCAGCAAGGCCAGCCCAAGCCCCACCAGTACGCGCTTCATGCTGGTCAGTGTATGCAACGTCAACTGGTTTTCGACCAGCAGCTCGTACAGGCTCTGGAAGGTTTCCCTTGGGCTTAGCAAGTTGGCCAGAGCAATGTTTTGCTCCAGCATGCGTGTGCCGAATCCCCATAGCAGCAGCAACATGAACAGTCCGCCCAGGCTCAGGGCGAGCCTTGTGCTTGGATTGGGTCGTCTTAGTGCTTTATTCATGAGCTGTGCTTCCGGATGGCTGCATTACAGAGTGATGCTTTCGTTGCGGGTGTAGGACTCGGGC
>DATCYE010000359.1:0-5417 GCA_036570485.1 Pusillimonas sp.
GGCCGCCACGACAAGGTCAAGATTTTCAAGATGCGCCGTCGCAAGCATTACCAAAAGCGTCAAGGTCATCGTCAAAATTTCACCGAAGTCCGCATCGAAGCCATCACGGCCTAACGATAGACTTAACGGTTTTGTATAGCAGGAGCTAAACATGGCACAGAAAAAAGGCGGCGGCTCTACGCGTAACGGTCGCGACTCAGAATCGAAACGACTTGGTGTGAAAACGTATGGCGGTCAGCTGATTTCGGCTGGCTCCATCATTGTTCGCCAGCGCGGTACCCAGTTCCACCCCGGTGTGAACGTCGGTATCGGCAAGGATCACACCCTGTTTTCGCTGGTCGACGGCAAAGTTCAGTTTGCCATTAAGGGCGCCCTGAACAAGCGCACCGTCTCGGTCGTCGCTGCCGAATAAGCAGCGGCTCGCAGACCCCAAAAAGCCCTGCCATTAAGGCGGGGCTTTTTGTTTCAGGCATTGTCCTGCAAGAAGTACGAACTACAATACAGTGCCGGGCGTTCCTGGAACGCGGCCGATGCCGGTAACCCCGGCGCCCTCTTCTTTTTAAGCGCACCACCATGAAATTCGTAGACGAAGCAACCATCGAAGTCATTGCCGGCAAAGGCGGCAATGGCGCGGCGAGCTTTCGCCGCGAAAAATTCATACCCAAAGGCGGCCCCGATGGCGGCGACGGTGGGCGCGGGGGCAGCATTTTTGCGGTCGCCGACCGCAATATCAACACCTTGATCGACTACCGCTTTTCACGCTTACACCGGGGCAAGAACGGCGAGAACGGCCGTGGCTCGGATCGGTACGGCGCGGCCGCGCCCGACATCACCTTGCGCGTGCCGGTAGGCACCACCATTCTGGACGCCGAAACCGGCGAACAACTGTTCGACCTTGACCGCCACAACGAAAAAGTAACCCTGGCGGCCGGCGGATCCGGGGGCCTGGGCAACCTGCACTTCAAGTCCAGCACTAATCGCGCGCCGCGCCAGTCCACCCCAGGCCAGGAAGGCGAGCAGCGCAAGCTGCGCCTTGAGCTGAAAGTGCTGGCCGACGTCGGCCTGCTGGGCCTGCCTAACGCAGGTAAATCAACGCTTATCAGCAAAGTGTCCAATGCACGGCCCAAGATCGCCGATTATCCCTTCACCACCCTGCATCCCAATCTGGGCGTGGTGCGCACCTCGCCTTCGCACAGCTTCGTCATCGCCGACATCCCCGGCCTGATCGAGGGCGCCTCGGAAGGCGCCGGCCTGGGCCATCTGTTTCTGCGCCATCTGTCGCGCACCCGCGTGCTGCTGCATCTGGTCGATGTATCGTCGCCCGACCCGGACGCCGATCTGATCGAACAGGCCGCCAAAGATGCGCGGGCCATCGCCGAGGAATTGCGCCTGTACGATGCCGATCTTTACGAAAAACCACGCTGGCTCATACTGAACAAGCTGGACATGGTTCCGGACCCCGAACAGGTCAAGCAGCAATTGTGCGCAGCCTTGGGCTGGACCGGCCCGGTATACAGCATTTCGGCCCTGACCGGCGACGGCACCCAAGAACTGTGCCTGCACCTGCAAGAATGGCTGGACGCCGAACGCGAGAAAGCCAATATTGCCCAGGACAAGGTCGACGGCACCTACGTTGCCGAAGACCCCCGCTTCGATGAAACCCGTTCCGATTTAAGCTAAACAAACCCTTCGCTTTCGCTACATGGCCGCTACCCACCTCATGTCTTCCGCTGTTTCGCACGCCAAACGCCTGGTCGTCAAAGTCGGTTCCTCGCTTGTCACCAACGAAGGCAAGGGCATAGACGAAGATGCCGTCGAGCAGTGGGCCGCGCAGATCGCCAGCCTGCACGCGCAAGGCAAGCAGATGGTACTGGTTTCCAGCGGTGCCATCGCCGAAGGCATGGCCCGTCTGGGCTGGCCGCGCCGACCCAACGCCATGCACGAATTGCAAGCAGCGGCGGCCGTCGGCCAAATGGGTTTGATACAAGCTTACGAAGTAGCGTTTGCGCGGCACGGCATACGCACGGCGCAAATCCTGCTTACCCACGAAGACTTGGCCGATCGGCGCCGCTACCTGAATGCGCGCAGCACGCTGTATACCTTGCTGGGCCTGGGTGTGGTGCCCATCGTTAACGAAAACGATACCGTGGTCACCGACGAAATACGCCTGGGCGATAACGACACCTTGGGCGCGCTGGTCACCAACCTGATCGAAGCCGAGGCGCTGGTCATACTTACAGATCAGACAGGCCTGTTCAGCGCCGATCCGCGCAAACATCCAGAGGCTGAATTCATTGCAATAGGCCAGGCCGGCGACCCCGCTCTGGAGGCCATGGCGGGCGGTTCGGGCAGCAGCATCGGCACGGGCGGCATGCTGACCAAAGTGCTGGCCGCCAAACGGGCCGCCAACAGCGGCGGCCATACCGTCATTGCCTCAGGGCGCGAGCCCGAAGTCTTGCTGCGGCTGGCGCAAGGTGAATCCATTGGCACCGAGCTACGCGCCATTCTTCCGGTGCGTTCGGCCCGCCAGCGCTGGCTGGCCAATCACCTGCGGCTGCGCGGCCGTGTCACGCTTGACGCCGGCGCTGTGCGCGCCCTGATGCAAGGCCATAAAAGCCTGCTTGCCATCGGCGTGCTGGCGGTCGAAGGCGAATTCGAACGCGGCGACGTCGTGGCCTGCGTCGACGAACACGGTCTTGAGCTGGGCCGCGGGTTAATCAATTATTCGGCATCGGACACGCGCCGCATCATGCGCCAGCCCAGCACCCGCATTGCGGACATCCTGGGCAGCATGTCGGATCCGGAACTCATGCATCGCGACAATATGGTGTTCGTGCGCGCCGCAGCCGGCAGCTCAAGCCCAACGGCTATTTCTGAGCTGCAATAAACAGGGTTTCCTTGACCTCTTCCATGACCACGCAGCTTTTGGTCTGGGTGACGCCGGGCAGGCGCAGCAAAATATCGCCCAGCAGGCTTCGGTACTGGCTGATTTCACTGATGCGCGCCTTGACCAGGTAGTCGAAATCGCCCGAAACCAAATGGCATTCCTGCACCTGCGGAATGCACAGGATTTCACGCCGAAAATCATCGAAAGTACGATCCGATTTGCTGGACATTGAAATTTCCACAAACACCAGCAAGCCGGCATCCAGCGCCGCAGGGGCGACCCGGGCGTGATAGCCTGTAATGATGCCGTCGCGCTCCAGGCGCCTGACCCTTTCTATGCAGGGCGTTACGGTCAGGCCCACATGCTCGGCCAGCTCGGTCATCGACATGCGACCGTCGCGCTGCAATATATCCAGAATATGCCTATCCAGCTTGTCTAGAATAAAAGAGGGATTTCGCTGTATTCGCACTGCATTTTCCTTGAAGTCCAGCCCTGTCTGCCGGCGCTTTACAGCCCATTTTGGCCGCAATAGCGATTATTGCTGAAATCAGAGCCCGCCAGCGCTTTTCCAGCAAAAATTACTGTAAATCTGATTTCTTCAGGGAAATTCACTAGGTCAGCTCGCTTACCATGCTAGAAATTAAAGATGAGGGCTGAAGCCGCATGAAAGTCATTATTCTGGGTGCCGGCGCCATCGGGGTAGCCAGTGCCTATTACCTGGCGCGTCAGGGCCACGAGGTTACCGTGCTGGAGCGCCATTCCGGCCCCGCGCTTGAAACCAGTTTCGCCAATGCCGGGCAGATTTCATACGGCTACTCGTCGCCTTGGGCGGCACCTGGCGTGCCGTTCAAGGCTATTAAGTGGATGTTCGCCCAGCACCCTCCTCTTACCATACGCCCCGACGGCACACTGTTCCAGCTGAAATGGCTTTACCAGATGTGGCGCAACTGCAATGCATCCCGCTATGCAGCCAATAAAGAGCGGATGGTCAGACTGTCGTCGTACAGCCGCGCCTGCCTTGACGCCTTGCGCGGCGAACTGGGCATTCAGTACGAAGGCCGCAGAGGCGGTACCTTGCAGGTGTTTCGAACTCAGAAACAGCTCGATAGCGTCGGGCAGGACATCGCGGTACTGCGCGAGGCCGGTATCGACTATCAATTATTGGCCCGGCATGAACTGCAGCAAGTGGAACCCGCTCTTGCTCACAGTCAAGATAAACTGGCGGGTGGACTGCGTCTGCCCAACGACGAAACCGGCGACTGCAACCTATTCACCACACGATTGGCCACCGAAGCCGAAAAACTGGGTGTTCAGTTCCGATATGGCATGGATATTCAGCGCTTGCTGACAGGCGCAGGCAAGATCCAGGGCGTGCAATGCCAGGACGGCGTGTTGACGGCGGATGCCTATGTCGTCGCCCTGGGTGCATGGTCTACGCAACTGCTTGAGCATGCCGTAAAACTGCCGGTATATCCGCTTAAGGGCTATTCCATTACGGTGCCCGTAGCGCACGAAGACTATGCGCCGGTATCGACTCTGCTGGACGAAAGCTACAAAATTGCCATTACCCGCTTCGACCAGCGCATACGTGTCGGCGGCATGGCCGAAATCGTGGGCTTCGATAAAACCCTGCACGACAGACGCCGAAAAACACTACAAATGGTGCTGGATGACCTATTTCCGGGCAGCTATGTAAAAGGCGATCTTTCCTTCTGGACCGGCTTGCGCCCCAAGACGCCCGACAGCACCCCCATAGTGGGTGCCACCGGCTTACCGAATCTTTTTCTGAACACCGGGCACGGCACCTTGGGCTGGACCATGGCTTGCGGCAGCGGGCAGCTGTTGGCCGATATTGTTTCTGATCGGCCAACAGCCATACGCAGCGACGACCTTGCCATACACCGCTACGGCCCCTAAGGGCTGCCCATGCCGCGCCGCCCCAGCAAAGCTTAGGGCTGTTTAACGGCGTACAAGTACAGCTCTACCCGGCGATTCATAGCCCGGCCTTCAGCCGTTGCATTATCGCCTATCGGATTGCTGGGTCCGCGGCCTTCCGCCGTCAGATAACCCACGGGCACGCCCTTGTCGGTCAGGTAGTTGGCGACGGCCCGTGCACGATTAACGGACAAAGTCTGATTGGTAGCCGCCGACCCAGTGCTATCCGTATAGCCGATGGATTTTGCGCGCAGCTCAGGATGCTGCACCAAGGCGCGCGCAACACTGTCCAGCACCGGCAACAAGGCAGGCTTCAAGGCATACTTGCCCGTGTCGAAGGACACATTGCTAGGTATATTCACGCGCAGCGTGCCGTCGGGCATTTCCGTCACATCAACGCCCAAACTGCTGGCACCGGATTTCTCGACGTCGTTCTTCACACCCGACCAGTTGTAGCCCGCAATGCCGCCCGCGACGGCGCCTATTCCCGCGCCTATCATCGCAGCTTTGCTGCTATCGCCAATCAAGGCGCCCAGGCCCGCTCCAACCGCAGCGCCCGCCCCCGCTCCAACGGCGGTTTTACCGCCTGTGCCCA
>DATCYE010000360.1:0-4383 GCA_036570485.1 Pusillimonas sp.
ATCTTGGTGTCATGCCTTTGGCCGACTTTACCGCCCGCCTGCAAAACGAAATCGATACTCGCCATAATGGCGGGGAAGCCGGACAGGCCTGATTTTTTTTATCAATTCTAGGAGTCTTAGACATCGCAACCGAAAAACCACATCGCATCAACGGTGAAATCCGCGTCCCCGAGGTGCGACTTATTGGAGTAGATGGCGAGCAGCTAGGGGTGGTTAAAACCTCCGATGCTCTCAATTTGTCAGAACAAAGCGAAGTGGATCTGGTCGAAATTGCACCTAATGCAGAGCCGCCGGTTTGCCGCTTGATGGATTACGGCAAGTTCAAGTATCAAGAACAAAAACGCCAGCAAGAAGCTCGCTCCAAGCAAAAAATCATCCAGGTCAAGGAAGTCAAATTCCGTCCCGGTACCGACGAGGGCGACTACCAGGTCAAGCTGCGTAATTTGCGTCGCTTCATCGAGGAAGGCGATAAGGCCAAGGTGACCTTGCGTTTCCGTGGCCGCGAAATGGCCCACCAGGAATTGGGCATGCGTGTCCTTGAACGCGTGCGCGACGATCTGGTCGAGCTTTGCCAAGTCGAAGCCATGCCTAAGCTGGAAGGCCGGCAAATGGTCATGGTTCTGGCGCCGCGCAAAAAAGCGCCGGTTCCCGGCAAAGCAGGCGATTCCGTCAGCTGACCCGACTTCCACATGCCCGATCCGCCAATTTCGGCGGATCGGGTACACGTAGGTGCCTTTTATGCACGTATTGTTCATTATCGATCCCTTGCCTGCCCTGAAGGCCTACAAAGATTCATCCGTGGCCATGATGCGGGCTTTGGTGGCGCGTGGCCATACGCTTAGCGTGGCTTACCAAAGCGGCTTGTTCATTGACCAGGGTGTCGTCAAGGCGGCAACGACTGGCATCGATCTCGTGACCGATGCCGACCTGCATGGCCACGCGTGGTGGCGCGAACGCAGCGCCCGCCAGGACACGGTTCTGTCCGAGTTCGCGGCGGTCCTTATGCGCAAAGATCCACCCTTCGATATGGAATACGTCTACGCCACGCATTTGCTCGAATATGCGCAGGCCCAAGGCGCGCGCGTATTCAATTCCGGCGCGGCCATACGCAATCATCCGGAAAAGCTCGCCATTACCGAGTTCGCGGAATTTACTTCGCCTACCCTGGTAAGCAGCGATATGACCCGCCTGCGCGCTTTTCATGCGCAGTATCGTGACGTCATCGTCAAGCCGCTGGACGGCATGGGCGGCACCGGTATATTCCGCTTGCAGGAAACCGAGCCCAACCTTGGCGCCATACTTGAAACCCTGACCGACAACGGAGCGCGCACCATCATGGCGCAGCGCTATATTCCGGAAATCGTCCAGGGCGACAAACGCATTTTGCTGATCGCCGGCAAGCCTGTGCCTTATTGCCTGGCGCGCATCCCGTTGGCAGGCGAAACGCGCGGTAATCTGGCGGCGGGCGGCCGAGGAGTGGCTCAGGCACTTACACCGCACGACCTTGAAATAGCCAAGGCTATTGGCCCTCGTCTGAACGAGCGCGGCCTGTTGCTGGTGGGCCTGGATGTCATCGGTGACTACATCACCGAAATCAATGTCACCAGCCCTACCTGTTTTGTCGAGATCACCGAGCAAACCGATTTCGACGTGGCCGATCATTTCGCGGCGGCGCTAGAACACGCGGCGGGTAGTTGAATGGCTCGCATTGTATTGGTCATGCACGAGCCGCTGGGCGCGGCCTTTGCGGCTTGCGCCGAGCATGTGCTGGGCCAAAGCGTCGAGCTGACCGTGTTCGACGTTGCCCCTGATGCCGACCCCGAATCCCAGGTAACCCTGCTGGCCAGGAAACTGTTGGGAACCCCCGATGAAGCCACGCTGGTGCTTTGCGATATTTTTGGTGCGACTCCATTCAATATTGCCAAGCGGGCGCTTAAGCTGGCTACCGAGAGAGGCTTGACCGCTCATCTTATTACCGGTACAAATTTGTGCATGGTCCTGAAGGCGCTTACCGAGCAGCAGGAAAACCCCGATAAGCTTAGCGAAAGCGTGCGGCTGGGGGCGTTGCGCGGCATCGTCAATGCCGATCAGGCTTGCTGAACCGCCACATTGATTTTTGCATATCAAATAATAAAGAGTCTTATGCCATCCCTTGACATCGTCATCAGTAACAAGCTGGGCCTACATGCCCGTGCCGCTGCCAAGCTGACTCAGCTGGCGGGCCGATTCAGCAGTGAAATCTTTATCGCGCGCGGCGCCCAGCGCGTCAATGCCAAAAGCATCATGGGTGTCATGATGCTGGCCGCCGGCATGGGTGTGACTGTCAAGGTCGATGCACAAGGCGCCGATGCTGAGCAGGCCCTGGACGATATCCAGGCCTTGTTCCAGAGCAAGTTCGGCGAACAGGAATAATCTTTCTTCCGGAGTCCCGTCGCTCATGACTGCCAATGCTCCTGAAACGCTGCGCCTGAGTGCCATGCTGTGCATGCAGGGGCAAGGGGTAGTCAAGGGCTACGCCATAGGCAAGGCGGCCGTCATGAGCGCCGCCGCGCTTGAAGTTGCCCACTATCGCATCGCGCCTGAAGACGTCGAACCCGAATGCGAGCGCCTTAAAAAGGCCTTGGCAACGGCTCGCGACGACTTGCAACTGATCGCCAGCACGCTGCCCGACGATGCGCCGCGCGAACTGGGTCCTTTATTGACCGTGCACAGCATGTTGCTGGACGATCCCATGCTGTTGCAACAAACATGCGCGCTTATCGTCGAACGGCATTACAACGCCGAATGGGCGCTTACCAGTCAAGGGCAGTTTCTGGCCGAGCAGTTCGGCATGATGGAAGACGAATACCTGCGCGAGCGGGGCGCCGATATCCGCCAGGTCATTGAAAAGGTGTTGCGGGTATTGTCCGGATCCACTGCCTTGCTGCCCGACCTGTCCGCCGGCGACTCAAACGATCCTCTTATCGTCGTGGCCCGCGATATCTCGCCGGCCGACATGCTGCGCCTGCGCGGCGGTCGGTTTGCGGCTTTCCTGACCGACCTGGGCGGGCCGACTTCGCATACCGCCATCGTGGCGCGCAGCATGAACGTGCCGGCTGTCGTTGGTTTGGGGCACTTCCGGGCGCTGGTGCGCGACGGCGATACGCTGGTGGCCGACGGTTTTTCCGGAGTGGTCCTGGTCAATCCGTCTGAACAGGTGTTGCAGGAATACCGTGAACGGCAAGCCGACTATATGCGCGAACGCGCCGAGCTTGCCTTGTTGCGTCATGCCCCGGCCGTGACATTGGATGGCATTGCCATCAAGCTGGAGGCCAATATCGAGCTTCCCGAAGAGGCCGTGGCAGCTATGGAAGCGGGTGCCGACGGCATAGGCTTGTTTCGCAGCGAATTCCTATTCATGGGCCGTCACGATCTGCCGTCCGAAGAAGAGCAATATCAGGCCTATGCGTCGGTCGTCAAAACCATGGCCGGTCGGCCGGTGACCATACGCACGCTGGATCTGGGCGCCGACAAGACCCTGGACGGCGATGTCACGGTGGCGACCAATCCGGCCCTGGGCTTGCGAGCCATACGTTATTGCCTGGCCAACCCCGACATCTTCGCGACGCAATTGCGGGCGCTGCTACGCGCTTCGCTGCATGGGCATGTGCGTATCCTGATCCCCATGATCTCGCACATACACGAGGTTCATGCAACGCGCAGCGCCATCGACTCGGCATGCGCCGAGCTGGAAGCGCGCGGTGTACCCTATGCCCGCAATATTTCCCTGGGCGCCATGGTCGAGATTCCCGCCATCGCCATTGCCATTGAACCTTTTGTCGAGACGCTGGACTTCTTATCCATCGGTACCAACGATCTTATCCAGTACACCTTGGCCATCGATCGCGGTGACGCCGAAGTGGCTGATTTGTACGACCCCATGCATCCGGCCGTATTGCGCCTTATCGCTCATACCATCAACGCCGGCGAGCGGGCCGGCAAACCCGTAGCGGTTTGCGGCGAAATTGCCGGTGATTCCCGCGTTACCCGCATGTTGCTGGGTTTGGGCCTGACCGAATTTTCCATGCATCCGCAGCAATTGCTCGATGTTAAAAAAGAAGTCCGGCAGGCCCATTCGAATGCCTTAAGGGTCAAGGTGGCGTCGGCGCTAAACCGCGCGGAACGCATCGATTTAGCCGCCTTGTCCGGTTAGTCGGAATGCCCCTTGCTACGCAGCGCAGCCGGTGATGCAAGACCAACGACGGCCGGTACGCTCATGGCGACTATAGAGCGCAGCTATCAAGGGTAAGCTAAAGCCGAGAAAACTTCGCGACTTAGCTGTAGAACTGGTTCGATGTACCAGGAGGTATCACCAAGGCGGTGAATCAGGATGATGGGCGACGT
>DATCYE010000361.1:0-6555 GCA_036570485.1 Pusillimonas sp.
TGTGCACGAGGTGTTCAAGGTTATTGCGGCGACCCGTAACGAAGGTACCTCGATTCTGCTGATAGAGCAGAATGTGCGCGCGGCGGTCGAAGTGGCTGATCGGGCCTATGTGCTGGACGATGGGCGTATTGTCTACGAAGGCTCGGCGGTCGAGTTCGGCAAGGACGAAGAACGCGTAAGGGCGCTGGCCGGGGCCAGCGCCGAAAAGTGGGAGCTAGGGAACCTTTGAACAAGCCCCCGCGCCGCATGCATCTGCGGAATAGCCGGCTTATGGCACCGACTTCCATCCCCTATCAGCTCTTATAATCCAGTCTTTGTCGCGTTTGGCGCTCCGTCGCGGACTCGTGGGAGTGTCGCCGCGAGCGTGCTCGGACTGGGTCCAGGCTGCACGCGGGTGGGCAATGCGACGTACATCAGAAGAGAAGGGGATCGGATCATGCAGAGTACTCGTGACGCATGGGTGCAACAGGCTGTGCGAAAAATTGAGGCGGACTTCAACCGATCGGCCGACACGCATTTGATCCCTCTGCATCTGCCGGCATATCCTGGAGTCGATCTTTATCTGAAAGACGAGTCCAGCCACCCGACCGGCAGCCTGAAGCATCGCCTGGCGCGCTCCCTCTTCCTGTATGCGCTTTGTAATGGCTGGCTGCATCCGGACAGTACCGTCATCGAGGCCTCCTCGGGCTCCACGGCCGTGTCCGAAGCTTATTTCGCACGGCTGATAGGCCTGCCCTTTATTGCCGTCATTCCCAAAAGCACCTCCCGGGAAAAGATCGCGGCCATTGAGTTTTACGGCGGACAGATACATCTGGTGGACTCGGGAAGAGAGATCTATGGCGAATCCGAACGCCTGGCGCGCGAGCTGGGTGGGCATTACATGGATCAGTTCACCTACGCTAAAAGAGCTACGGACTGGCGCGCCAACAACAATATCGCCGAGTCGATTTTCAAGCAGTTGCGGCAGGAGCCGCATCCCGTTCCGGCCTGGATTGTGTGCAGCTGCGGAACGGGCGGCACTACGGCGACGATAGGGCGCTCCATACGTTATCAGGGTTACGACAGCCGGGTATGCGTAGCGGACCCGGAGAACTCCGTTTTCTTCGATGCTTACGCCGGTGGCGATACGCAGCTGGAAATCCAGACGGGCTCCCTGATAGAAGGTATAGGCCGGCCCCGTGTAGAACTGTCTTTCATCCCCTCGGTCGTGGACCGCATGATAAAAATCCCGGATGCCGCCAGCTTGTCGGCGCTGCGCTGTTTGCAGACCAGCCTGGGCCGGCGTTGCGGCGGGTCGACGGGCACGAATTTCATTGCCGCCCTGCATCTGGCCCGCGAGATGCACGAGGCAGGACGGCAAGGCTCCATCGTTACCGTGCTGTGCGACAGCGGCGAGCGCTATACGCAAACCTATTACAACGACGATTGGCTGGCTGAGCGGGGCTTTAAGGATATAGGCCGTCTTGAAGCGGCGATCCAGGCCTGCGCGCAGGATGGCGCGGCCCTGCCCTGGACACTGGCGGAGCATCCAAAAGGATAAAGCCCCCCACGCTGCGCGATAAAAAAAGAGCCTACGCCTTGTGGTTCGTAAGCTCTTGATTTTTACTGAAGTGATGGTCGGGGCGATAGGATTCGAACCTACGACCCTCTGGTCCCAAACCAGATGCGCTACCAGGCTGCGCTACGCCCCGAATTCACAACAGCCAGCGACTATAACATGAAAAGCCTAAGCGGCGTCGGCAGGCGCCTGAGAATCTTGACTGCTGTCCGGAAAACGTTGGACCAGCACTTTGACGATGCGTCGTCCTTCCAGTTGCAGAACCTGGAAGCGGAACCTGCCTCGGCTCTGGGAAAACTCCAGCTCTTCGCCGACTTCCGGCAGGCGCCCAAAGCGACGCAGCATGTAGCCGGCCAGGGTGCTGAACTCGTCGGCATCGTCTTGCAAGCCCTCAAGCTCCAGCGTTTGCTCAAAATAATGCATGTCGGTGGCGCCGTCCACGACCCAGCGGTCGTCGCCGTCTGCAATGATGTCGGCGGTTTCGTCTTCGTCGGGGAAGTCGCCGGCGATGGCTTCGAAGACATCGATGGGCGTTACCAGTCCTTCGACCGTGCCGAACTCATTGATGACGATGACCAGTTGGCCGCGTGCCGTCTTAAGCGTTTGTATCAGGTCGAGTATGCGTATGGTTTCGTGCACCAGGATGGGCGGCCGCAGGCTTTTCTCGTTCAGCGCTTTATGCGTGACCAGATCTGCAATCATGTCCTTGGCGCGGCCTATGCCCACGATATCGTCCAGCGAGCCGCGGCAGACAGGAAAGAATCCGTGCGGCGTATCGCTGATTTCCTTGCGGATATCTTCGGGATCGTCGTCAAGGTCTATCCAACTGATATCCGTGCGCGGCGTCATGATGGAATGCACGTTGCGGTCCGCCAGCCGCAGTACGCCGCTGACCATATTGCGTTCTTCCACGCCAAAGGGCGTGTCGTCCGGCGAAGGCGCGGAATCGGCTTGAGGCTCCTCGGTGCTTGTCGGTCGTTTCCCCAGCATGCGCAAGATACCTTCGGCCGTGCGCTCGCGCATAGGGCGCTGGGTATCGCGGCTAAGCAGGTTGCGACGCGCGATCTGGTTCAGGGATTCGATGGCGACCGAAAAGCCGATAGCCGCGTACAAATAGCCCTTGGGCACCTTGAAGCCGAAGCCCTCGGCCACCAAGGCAAAACCGATCATGAGCAAGAAGCCCAGGCACAGTATGACGACGGTGGGGTGGGCATTGACGAAACGCGTCAGGGGCTTGGACGCCACCAGCATGATGCCGATGGCAATAATGACGGCCGCCATCATGACCTCTAGCTGATCGACCATGCCTACGGCGGTTATGACGGCATCCAGGGAAAAGACGGCGTCCAGAACCACGATTTGCGTCACGATGACCCAGAAGCTGGCATACATGCGCGAGCCCGACATGGAATGCGCCTTGCCTTCCACGCGTTCGTGCATTTCCATGGTGCCTTTGAAGACCAGGAAGAAGCCGCCGGTAATAAGAATAAGGTCGCGGCCCGAAAAGCTGAACGATCCCAGAGAAAACAAAGGCTCGGTCAGCTTGAACAGCCAGGAGATGGCCGAGAGCAGCGCCAGGCGCATGACAAGCGCCAGCGACAAGCCGATGACACGGGCGCGGTCGCGTTGCGCCGGAGGTAGCTTATCCGCCAGGATGGCGATGAAAATCAGGTTGTCGATACCCAGAACGATTTCCAGGACGACCAATGTCAACAAGCCGATCCACATGGTGGGATCAAGCAGCAACTCCATTTATATTCCTTTCAGTTAACAGTCAGTATTGTATCTTGCCTGTCGGGCTTAGGTCTTTTGCTTTAGTTGGGGCAGGGTATAGGCTCTGTTCCGGTATACCCAGGTGGGCCACAGAACGTGGGCCAAGGCCTCGCGGGCAAGGTCCGCGTCCAGCGGCATAGGCGTATACGATTCGGGCGCCTGGTAGCGATATTGGGTGGCGTCGCGATGCGGCTCCAGCACCACCAGGGCGTCGTCCTTCAGGTAGCCGTAATTCTCGCCATACTGCATCATGGCCCGGTCGCCACCCGGCTGGGTCAGATCGCGCCCTATCATGGGGTGCTCGGCCTGCAGGCCCATGATGGACAGCAAGGTGGTGGGTAAGTCTATTTGGCTGATCAGGCGGTCGTCGCGCCGGGCGGCCACATCGGCCCCCGTGATCAGCGCGGGAATATGGAAATGGCGCAAGGGCACCAGGCTGGCGCCGCCGACCCGTGAATCGTGGTCGGCTACTATCAGAAACACCGTGTTGTCCCAATAGTCGGATTTTTTTGCCTGATCGAAGAATTGCCCTATGGCCCAGTCGGCATAGCGTACGGTGTTCTCTACGGTGGCCGGGTTGCCGTCGGGAACTATGCGGCCGCTGGGGTATTCCCAAGGCGAATGGTTGCTGACGGAAAAAGCCAGGGTGAACGTGGGCTGATCGGGCGGCGCGCTGAGCAGGTCGTGTACGGTATTGAACATGTCTTCGTCGCTGGCGCCCCAGGTGCCGACGAAGGCGGGATTCTTGAAGGTGGGCAGGTCGTACAGGTCGTCGAAGCCGTTGCCCAGGAAGAAGCTCTTCATATTGTCGAAGTGCGCTTCGCCGCCATAGATGAAACGTGAACGGTAGCCATGTTGCTTCAGCACTTGTGCGAGTGTAAAGAAATTGCTTTGCGCGCCCGACAGGCGTAGCGCTGCGTCGGATACGGTGGGCGGGAAGCCCGCCACCACGGCTTCCAGCCCGCGCACCGAGCGCGTGCCGGTGGCGTAGGCCCGGGTGAAATTCCAGGATGTTTCGGCCAGGGCGTCCAGGCAGGGCGTAAGCTTGGCGCCGCCCAGATTGCCCACATACTGGGCGCCCAGACTTTCCTGCACGATCATGACGATATTCAATGGCCGGGCACGCGGCGAGCTGGGTTGTTGAACGTGCAGGGTAGGGATGTCGGCCGGGCCGGCGGCCAGTCCGGCGCTACGCTGGACGATGGCGTTCATTTCCTGGTCTGGCATGCCGCCGTAAACATCGGCGGCCGAGCGTTCGTTCTTCATGCTGTAGATGGCATACGCCACGCTATACAGCGAATTCAGAGGCAGGGTGTTCAGCATACTGTCGCCGCAGTAGGCGACAGAAGATGGATTGATGGGGCGATGCCCCAGGGTGCCGCGTATGGCCAGGAAGATAAGCGCCCCGGCCACCAGCGTAAATACCGGCCGCAGCCACCATGTCATGAGCTGGTCGGGGGCGGCGTTGGCGAACAACTGCCAGCCCGTCCAGGCAAATACAGCCAGCGCTGCGACCGCGCCCAGTATGACCGCCTTGTAGCCCTTCCAGAGCATGCCGAATACTTCTTGCGGATGCTTCAGGTATTCCACATACAAGCGGTTGGGGCGGGTGTCGTATTCATGGATGAACTGGGGGGTAGAGACTTCCAGCAGCACCAGCAAGAGCCAGGCGAACTGAAACCACCATCCGGTGATGCTTACTGCCAGAGGCAAATGGCCCAGCCAGGGAGCAAGCAATAAGGGAATGCCGGTGATGATCGCTATCTGGTTGGCATCGATGCGCAAGCCGCCCTTTAATATGGGCAGCAGGCCGCCGGCTTGTTTGACGCGATCCCATTGCCAGGCTGCCAGCAGGCAGCGGCTGAGCGTCAGCAGGCAAAGGCTGGATACGATAAAAATCAGGCTGAGGTCGCGCATGAGGGACGTAAAATGGATTCAGTCGGCGTAGTGTAATGGCATATGCAGGTCTTGCCGCTCTATATTGCGTACAATTTATTTCACTTTTACCTTCAGGCGGCTCAGCACAGGATCCTATATGTACCCCTACAAGTTTTATGCAAAACTGGCAGGCGCGGCAGCCTTGGCCATGGCAAGCGCCGTTGTTTCGGCTCAGGATGTCATCAAGATAGGCGAACTGAACAGCTACAAGACGCAGCCCGCCTTCCTGGGCCCGTACAAAAAAGGCATGGAGCTGGCGATCGAGCAGATCAACGCCGCTGGCGGGGTCAATGGCAAATCCTTGCAACTGATCACGCGCGACGATAATTCCAATCCGGGCGATGCTGTGCGCGCCGCCGAAGAACTGCTCACGCGCGACAAGGTCGATGTGCTGACCGGCACCTTTCTGTCTCATATAGGCCTGGCGGTTTCGGACTATGCCAAGCACAAGCAGCGTTTCTTTTTGGCCAGCGAACCCCTGACCGACAAGATCGTCTGGGCCGACGGTAACCACTATACCTACCGCTTGCGCAATTCCACCTATATGCAGGTGGCCATGCTGATTCCCGCCGCCGTGAAAATGAACAAGAAGCGCTGGGCCATCGTTTATCCCAACTACGAGTACGGACAATCGGCGGTTGCCACTTTCAAGACGCTGCTGAAACAGGCCCAGCCCAACGTCGAGTTCGTAGCAGAGCAGGCAACGCCGCTGGGCAAGATCGATGCGGGCAATGTCGTGCAGGCGCTTGCCGATGCGCGGCCCGAAGCCATGTTCAACGTGTTGTTCGCCACCGATCTGGCCAAATTCGTGCGGGCCGGCACGCAGCGCAATTTCTTCAAGGACCTGCCGGTGGTCAGCATGCTTACCGGCGAACCCGAGTACCTGGACCCGCTGGGCGCCGAGGCGCCGGTGGGCTGGGTGGTGACCGGTTACCCGTGGTATGCCATCGACACGCTGGCGCACAATGCTTTCCTGGATGCCTACCAGACCCGCTATCAGGATTACCCGCGCCTGGGTACCATCGTCGGCTACAACGCGATTCTGTCGTTGGCGGCCGGCATAAAGAAGGCCGGTTCCACCGAAACCGAGGCACTGATCCAGGCCTTCAAGGAACTGGAAGTCGATACACCTTTTGGGCGCATCAAGTATCGTGGAATCGATCACCAGTCCACCATGGGCGCTTACGTGGGCACGATTGCCGTCAGGGACGGCAAGGGCATCATGACCGACTTCATCTACGTGGACGGAGCCAGCGTTCAGCCTACCGACGATCAGGTCAGGCAAT
>DATCYE010000362.1:0-10616 GCA_036570485.1 Pusillimonas sp.
CCGGCCAAGGCCGCGTAGCGTGCCGAAAAAACGCCCGGCGCGCCATTAAGCGCATGCACGCATAAACCCGAATCGTCGGCCAATGCGGGCAAGCCGGTGTGCCGGCTGGCATGCCGCGCCTTGGCCAGTGCGTTTTCTACAAAGGTGGCATACGGCTCTTCGGCCTCGGCCACCCCCAGTTCGCCCTGGGGAATCATGCTTATACCAGCCTGCGCCAGTATGGCGGAAAATTCTTTAAGCTTGCCCGTATTATTGGAAGCCAGCACTACTTTAGTCATTTCTTTCCCTCTGCGGCGTCCTTGACCAACAAAGAAACTAATTCTTTGGCGAACACCGGTAATTTGTCGAACTGCCGCACGCAGATGTGCAGCTTCCTTAAGGCCCACGCGTCGTTAAGCGTAATGATTTTCAGTGGCAGGTCTTTGACGTAGCGGCGCGCGGCCGTCTCGGGTATGACCCCTATGCCGACATGGGCGGCGATCATGCGGCAAGCGGCTTCGAAATTGCTGACCTCGACGCGAAAACGCAGCATTCTGCCCAGATCGTCGGCCGCTTGCAGCAAAAAGGCATGGATGGCACTGGTTTCCGACAAACCGACATAGTCGTAGGAAAGCGTGGCGTCGAAGTCGACGGTTTCCCCTTCTGCCAAAAGGTGGTCTTTATGCGTTACCAACACCAGGCGGTCGGTACGGTAGGGAAGGAATTCGATGTTCTCGCCGCCGCCCGCCTGCGCAGTAATGCCGATGTCGGCCGAGCCGTCGGCCACCGCCTTGACCACCAGGTAGCTAAGCCTTTCTCGCAATTCCACATTGACATCGCGGTGCGCACCCAAGTACAGGGCAAGAATATTAGGCATGAATTCATTCATGGCGGTAGTGTTGGCATACACCCTGACCCGGCCCTTGACGCCGCTGGCATATTCCTGGATATCGCCGCGCAAGTGTTCCAGCTGGCGCAAGACGACGCGCGCATGCCGCACAAAAGCCTCGCCCGAGGGCGTCAGGGTGACGCCCTGGCTGCTGCGGTAGAACAAGGCCGTACCCAGGTGAGATTCCAGGTTTTTAACGCGGTTGCTGGCTGCGGGCAGCGACAAAAATGAGCGTTCGGCGCCACGGGTCATGCTTTGCGCGCTGGCCACATTCACCATCAACTGCATATCCGTCAAATCAAAATGCATTGCCATGCAGACATTCTCTTCAAAATTGGCAAACCCCGGCTTAAGCAAGCAATAATTGGCAAGCAACAAGCGTTCAGGCAAAGTAATGGGTATTGTAATGAACCGGATTCCACACCATGACTCAGGACGCTCCCGCCTTTCAGGATATTCGCGACGCCATCCGCGATCTTTGCGCGCAATTTCCACCGGAATACTTCCGCAAAATCGATGAACAGCGAGGCTACCCCGAAGAATTCGTCAACACTCTGACCGAAGCGGGCTGGCTGGCCGCCCTGATTCCCGAGGAATACGGCGGTTCGGGCCTGAGCCTTACCGAGGCATCGGTCATCATGGAAGAAATCAACCGCAATGGCGGTAACTCCGGAGTATGCCACGGCCAGATGTACAACATGGGCACCTTGCTGCGCCATGGTTCGGCCGAACAGAAGCAAAACTACCTGCCCCGTATTGCCAGCGGCGAACTGCGCCTGCAATCCATGGGGGTTACCGAGCCGACCACAGGCACCGATACCACCAAGATCAAGACCACTGCGGTAAAGAAAGGCGACCGTTACGTTATTAACGGCCAGAAAGTCTGGATTTCCCGCATACAGCATTCTGATCTGATGATACTGCTGGCCCGCACCACGCCGCTGGATCAGGTCAAGAAAAAATCCGAAGGCATGTCCATCTTCCTGGTCGACCTGCACCAGGCCATCGGGCAAGGCATGGAAGTGCGCCCCATTCCCAACATGGTCAACCATGAAACCAACGAGCTGTTTTTCGACAATCTGGAAATTCCCGCCGAGAACCTGATCGGCGAAGAAGGCAAGGGATTCAAATACATTCTGGACGGCCTGAATGCCGAACGCACGTTGATCGCGGCCGAGTGCATAGGCGACGGCCACTGGTTCATCGACAAGGTAACGGCCTACACCAAGGAGCGCATTGTCTTTAACCGCCCCATCGGCCAGAACCAGGGCGTGCAGTTTCCCATCGCCCGCGCGCACATCAATATAGAGGCCGCCAGCCTGATGCGTTATGAAGCCTGTCGGCTGTACGACGCGCACAAGCCTTGCGGCACGCAGGCCAATATGGCCAAGCTCCTGGCTGCCGACGCATCGTGGGAAGCTGCCAATGCCTGCCTGCAATTTCATGGTGGCTTCGGCTTTGCCAACGAATACGACATTGAGCGCAAGTTCCGCGAAACCCGGCTGTATCAGGTCGCACCTATTTCCACCAACTTGATTCTTTCCTACGTGGCCGAGCACGTCTTGGGGCTGCCACGCTCTTTCTGATCATTCCCCATTGCCCATTTCCAATCTAAAACAATACAAGCAAAACATGCCGGAGACAGCTATGAATCACCCCAGTGCCGAACTCGCCGAATTCGCAGCCCAGCTTAACTACGAGGATATCCCGCCCGCAGTGCTGCGTCGTACCGAAGACCTGATGCTGGACTGCCTGGCATCGATACTAGCCGGCTCTAGCGCCCGACCGGTGCAGATTATGGCGCAATTTGCCGACACCATGGGCCCAAGCAGCGGCCCATCCGAGAACCTGGTCACACGCAAAACGACCAGTCCGCTGTTCGCGGCCATGGTCAATGCCGCCGCCGCGCATATGGTCGAGCAGGACGACGTCCATAACGGATCGGTGTTTCATCCGGCCGCCGTGGTCTTCCCGCCGGCTATCGCCGTGGCGCAAGCGCTGGGACGCTCGGGCAAAGACCTGCTGACCGCCTCGGTAGCCGGCTACGAAGTCGGCATACGCATAGGCGAATTCCTGGGCCGATCGCACTACAAGATTTTTCATACCACCGGCACTGCCGGCGCGCTCGCCGCGGCAGTCGCCGTAGGCCGGCTGCTTAACCTGGACAAGCAGCAAATGTTGCATGCCCTGGGGTCGGCCGGCACGCAATCTGCAGGTTTGTGGGAATTCCTGCGCGACGCCGCCGATTCCAAGCAACTGCATACGTCCAAAGCGGCGGTCAATGGCCTTATCGCCGCCTACCTGGCGCACGACGGCTTCACCGGCGCCCAGCACATACTAGAGGGCCCGCAAGGCCTGGCGGCTGGGATGTCCAGCGATGCCGATCCGGCCAAGCTGACCGATAGACTGGGTTCGCGCTGGACGGTGCTTGAAACCTCGTTCAAATACCACGCCTCGTGCCGCCATACCCATCCGGCTGCCGATGCCTTGCAAAAGACCATGCAAGAAAACGGCCTGTCGGCCGACGATATTTCATCGGTTGTTGCGCAAGTCCACCAAGGCGCTATCGACGTCCTGGGGCCGGTGGTCAATCCCACCACGGTGCATCAATCCAAATTTTCAATGGGTACGGTGCTGGGCCTGATTGCGCTTCGTGGCCGCGCGGGCTTGCCCGAATTCGACGCCGCCCTTGGCGATCCCGTCGTTGCGCAGTTCTGCGACCGGGTAAGCATGGAGCTGGACACGGAAGTAGACACAGCCTATCCGGCGCAATGGATAGGCAAGGTCATGGTGCGCACCCAAGACGGTCGGAATTTTTCCGCTCGTGTCGACGAACCCAAGGGCGATCCGGGCAATACCTTGTCGCGTGAAGAGCTGGAAGACAAAGCGCTGCGCCTGGGCACTTATCGCAACGCCGCCAGCGCCGGCGAAGTCCAGACGCTGATCCAGCGCATCTGGGCGCTGGCCGACACCGAAATGGTTGGCCGCCTGGTTTAAGGCCAGTATTCAAACGGCGCTGGGTCTAACTGCCCAGCGCCTGCTTTTGCAAGCCTATCAATTGGGCAATGCCGTTCTGGGCCAAATCCAGCAAGGCGTCCAGCTCGCTGCGCTGGAAAGTCTGGCCTTCGGCCGTGCCCTGCACTTCAACAAAATGGCCGGCCCCCGTCATGACGATATTCATGTCGGCGCCGCAGTTCGAGTCTTCGATGTAATCCAGGTCGAGCACTGCCTGCCCATTGACCAGTCCCACCGATACCGCCGCCACATGATCCGTCAGGGGATCGGCCGCAAGCAGGCCCTGGGCCAGCAACTTGCGCGTCGCAAGGGCGGCGGCGACCCAGGCGCCCGTAATGCTGGCGCAACGCGTGCCGCCATCGGCCTGCAATACATCGCAATCGAGCTGCAGCGTACGTTCTCCGAGCGCGGTCAGATCGAATACCGCGCGCAGGCTACGGCCTATAAGACGCTGGATTTCCTGTGTGCGGCCGCTTTGCTTGCCTTTGGCGGCCTCGCGATCGGAACGGGTATGCGTGGAGCGCGGCAGCATGCCGTACTCCGCCGTTACCCAGCCCTGCCCCTTGCCCTTCAAAAAAGGCGGCACTTTGTCCAGGACACTGGCATTGCAAAGCACATGGGTGTCACCGGCCTTGACCAGCACCGAGCCTTCGGCATGCCGCGTATAGCCCACTTCGATTGAAAAAGGGCGCAGTTCGGTGACTTGGCGGCCCGACGGGCGGGCCAAGGCGGAAGACGATGACAAGTTGGACTGGGACAAAGCAAACTCCTACATGATTCAACAGTTGATACGCTGGATTCTCTCATGAAGCGCCGCTGCCGCGCAGGTCTTATGCGCGGCTCGTCTTACAATATGATTTTTCGACAGACAAACAAGGCATCGCCTCATGATCCGTAGCATGACCGCTTTCGGCAGCGCCCGCGCAGAATCCACCCACGGCAGCGTTACCGTTGAGTTTCGCAGCGTGAACAGCCGCTATCTGGACATCAACTTTCGCCTGCCCGAAGACTTACGGATGGCCGAAGGCCCTATCCGGGAACAACTGGGACGTGCCGTCAAGCGAGGCAAGGTCGAGATCCGCTTGAACTATGCGCGCATCCAGGCGGCAGACGCGCAGACGCTGGACGAAAGCTATCTTGCGCTGGTGGCCGGCCAATTACAAGCAGCGCGTCGCCTGCTTCCCGACGTGGCGGCGCCCCGCTTGGCCGAACTGCTGGCCGGATCGAGCAGCGGCGAAAGCACTGGTTTCGACCCCGACATCTGGTTGGGCATGTGCACGCAGGCAAGCGAACACGCCCTGCTCGAGTTGCAGGCCGCTCGCGAACGCGAAGGCCAGCGGCTGGCCGAAATGATGCTGGCTTGCGCCACCGAAGTTGGTGAAATCGTCGAGCAGGTTGCGCAGCAACTGCCCGTGTTGTTGGCCGAACATCAGGAAAAAATCAGCGTCAAATTACGCGAGGCACTTATGGCAGCCAGCCCCGAGGGCTTTGCACAAATCAGCGGCGCTGAACTGACAGCCCGCATCGCGCAAGAGGCATCCTTGTTTTCTCTGCGCATCGACGTGGCCGAAGAACTGTCGCGCCTGCGTTCGCATATTGCCGAACTGGAACACCTGCTGCGTACTGGCCAGGCTACAGGCAAAGACAAGAAAAATAGCGGCAGCGCCGGCAAGCGCCTGGACTTTCTGTTCCAGGAAATGAACCGCGAAGCCAACACGCTGGGATCCAAGGCCAGCGCGCTAAGCGTCACCCGCGCGGCCATCGACCTGAAACTGCTGATCGAACAAATGCGCGAACAGGCGCAGAATATTGAATGATTTTGGAATTCGTTATGGCAGTACTTACAAGTCGATTAAGCCTCAATCCTCTGAAAAGTAGTCAGTATCGATCTGCTTCACTTCATACACCTGCTTGATGCTGCAACCCATCTACTACTACCACGACGACCTCATGCCGCTGTACCTGCTGACGCTCTTCACCAAGGGTGACAAGGCCAACCTGACCAAGGCCGAGCGCAACGAACTGGCCGACCTGGTGGACATACTGGTGAACCTCTGGAAAGGACGAGAAAAATCATGAGCACCGCATTTGACAGTATCAAGCAGGGCCTGCAAGAGGCCATCGCTCACGCCAAGGGCGACGAACGCGGCGTGCGCGTGCATCGCCAGCGCGAGATCGACGTAAAGGCCGTGCGCGCCAAGTTGGGCATGACCCAGGAGCACTTCGCAGCCCGTTTTGGTTTCTCCACCGCCACCTTGCGACACTGGGAACGCGGCGACCGCAGCCCGCACGGCCCGGCGCTGGTGCTGCTCAACGTCATCGAGCACAACCCGCAAGCCGTCATCGAAGCATTGGCCTGACCTTGGGCACTTTCAGACGCAAAAGCTGCTTAATCCACCTCTAGCGCCATCTTCATGGTCAGGCGCCCGAAGCGGGCAATGTCGCGCTGAATAAGCGACTGAAACTGCTGCGCAGTGCTGGCCGTGGTGGCATAACCCAATGCTTGCAAATCGGCCACCATTTGGGGCTTATGCATAACCGCTGCGATCGCGGAATTAAGCCGTTCGATGATCGCCTGCGGCGTTCCCGCCGGTGCCAGTATTCCGTGCCACTGATCCAGCTCGTAACCGGGCAGGCCCAGTTCGGCCACAGTAGGCACCTCGGGCAGCAAGACTGATCGCTGCGGCGATGTTACCGCCAAGGCCCGCAAGGAGCCTGCCTTTATCGAAGGCAAGGCGCCCGATGCGGTCACGAAACCCACATCCACGGTCTGCGCCAAAACGCCCGCCATCGCCGGACCGCAACCGCGGTAAGGCACATGCAGCCAGGCCACACCGGTTCTACTTATCAGTTGCTCGCCCGCCAGGTGCTGCGGCGTGCCGTTACCGCAACTGGCATACGAGGGCGGCGTGCCGCCTTGTTCGTCTTCGCCCGCATCCAGAACCTGTTGCAGGCTTGTCCAGCGCGAGCCGCTTGCCGTTACCAGCACCGATGGCACGAAGGCGATGTTGATCACACCCGTCAAATCATTTTGGGGAGAAAAACCAAGATTGCGGTACACCCCAGGGTTGATCGCATAACTGCTGTTGACCATCAATAGGGTGTAGCCATCGGGTCTGGCGCGTGCCACCCACTGGGCACCGATATTTCCACTGGCGCCTGCCCGGTTCTCGACCACGACGGTTCGGCCCAACTCGGCTTCCAACTGCACGGCCAAACGACGGGCCAGCATGTCGGTTCCCCCGCCGGGCGGAAAGGTAACGACCAGGGTGATGGGCTTTTCCGGATAGGCCCCAAGCTTGCCGCCTTGCGCATAGGCCTGTCCGCCCTGGCCGCCCGCCCAGGCAACGCTCCAGGAAAACACTGCATAAGCCAGCAAGGCGGCCATGCCAGCCCGCCGGAATGCACCCTGCCTAAGCATGATCCGCATCCAGGCCGATATCCAGGACGGGCGCACTATGCGTCAGCCAACCGACGGCGATCAGATCGACACCCGTGGCGGCCACGGCGGGAGCCGATTCAGGCGTAATGCGCCCCGAAGCTTCCGTGATTGCACGTCCATTCACCATTTGAACAGCACGCTCCAGAGCCTGGAGTGACATATTGTCCAGCAACACGGCATCCACCCCAACGTCCAATCCTTCTTCCAGTTGAGTCAGGGTGTCCACTTCCAGCTCGATCCTAACCATATGCCCTATTCCCGCCCTGGCCCGAGTTACGGCTTCGCGCACGCTGCCGGCGACGGCGATGTGGTTGTCCTTGATCAACACGGCATCGTCCAGGCCGAAACGATGGTTGCTGCCGCCGCCCACCCGGACGGCGTATTTTTGGACGGCACGCAAGCCCGGCATGGTTTTACGGGTGCATGTCACCCGGCAACCGTAGCTGCGTATGGCGTCGGCGATCGATGCCGTTGCGCTTGCCACGCCGCTTAAATGACACAGGAAGTTCAGTGCGCTGCGCTCCGCGCCAAGAATGGCGCGCGCACGGCCTGACACGGTGGCTATCGTATCGCCGGGCCGCAGGCGTGCGCCGTCTTCGCGTTCTACGCGTATATCCACATCCTGATCCATAATCCCGAAGGCAATCCGCGCCAGATCCAGACCGGCCAATACGCCGGGCTGACGAGCCACCAGCCTCATACGTGCCCGGGCATCCGCTGGAACGATGGCGTCCGACGTCAGGTCGCCGGCACGCCCAAGGTCTTCACGCAAGGCGTTTCTTACCAAGGGATCGAGCATGACGGTGGGCAAAGACGGAATCGCATGTTCGATCACGGCAGCAGTCGATTGCAGTATCGAATTTGTTTCAGGGCGCTGGGCCAGTTCAATTATGCTCATAATGAGTATTATTAGAATGAAAAAAAAGGAAAAGCCGCTATCACCGGGAAAAAGCGAATGCCGCCCTGCTTTTCCCTTTGGTTATTTCGACGTTTAATTATGCTGATTATGAGCATAATTAAACGTCAAGCCAACCCGCATTGCAAGTATTTATTTGGACAGGGGTAGCTTGCTGCCCGCAATCGCGCGTTCGCGCATGACATCGCCCCGGAACTGAAACAACTTTGCCGGCCGACCCGCCTCGCCGCGCGTCATGCCGCCCGTCTCCTCGACCAGCGCCTGCTGTGCAATAAAGCGTCTGAAATTCTGTTTGTGCAGGCACCGGCCTGCCAGCGCTTCGAAAGCCAACTGCAACTGCAAAAGCGTGAATGCGGGCGGCATCAGTTCGAACACGACCGGACGATAGCGTATCTTGGCGCGCAGACGCGCCATGGCCGTTGCCAGGATGCGGCGATGGTCATGCTGCATGTCCTGGCCCGGCAGTGCCACGTCTGGGGCAGCACCGCTGCGGCGCACCGCTTCGGGAACCAGGCCTGCTTCAAACAACAGTTCGTAGCGCTGCAAAACCAGCTCTTCGTTCCAGTCGTCCATATCGTGCCCGAAGGTGTCATCCACGCGCTGGCGTCGTTGGCGCTTGGCCGCCACGCCCGAGGCAGCGGCGCACCAGTGATGCAGGGCGGGCAATATTTTGTCGATAAGCATCTGGGGACGGCCCAGACGCCAGTCTTCCCAGGGGAAGTAACGGTACCAGTCCTGCCACCCCACCGAATCGATATCCAGATTTTCCGATTCGCGCGTCAAGCCAAGATAACTGACCGAGATAATGCGCTGGCCCTGCCAATTGGCGCGGTCGCCATCGGCAAAGGTATAAAGCTGCTCGACATAACCTATGGGGTGATGCGTTTGGGTTTCCACCCAGGCGCGCAAGGCGGCCTGCAAGGAACGGTGCGACGACTCGAACGGGCCTGCCGGCAAGGCATGCGAACATTCACGCGTCAGGACACGCGGCTGTCCGCCGCTTACCGCCACCAGTACAGCCACCAACTCGGCCGTTACGGCGTCATCGTTCTTCATGTATCCACTCGCGCCAGATGGCCACCAGCAAAGCCATCAGGACGGGGCCTATAAAAAGGCCGACAATGCCCATGGTCTTGACCCCGCCGACCAGGCCAAAGAAGGTGGGCAGGAAAGGCAGCTTGACCGGGCCGCCCACCAGACGCGGACGCAAGGTCTTGTCGACGATGAATAGCTCCACCGTACCCCAAATGAAAAGGCCCAAGCCGGCCATGGCGTGTCCCGAACCGACCAAGTAAAGCGAAACCAGAGAAAAAGATAGCGGCGCGCCGCCAGGAATCAGGGCCATGAAACCGGTAATCACCCCCAGCAATACCGGCGACGATACACCCGCCACCCAGTAGGCGATGCCCAGCACCACGCCCTCGCCCAGCGCGATCAGGCCCATGCCCGTGACCGTGGAGTTGATGGTGGCCGGCACCATGCGGGAAAAGCGCTGCCAGCGACCCGGTAGTATGCGTTCCCCAACGATATCCAATTGTCCAAGAATGCGGGCGCCGTCCTTGTATACAAAGAACAGGGTGATCAACATGAAGAGCACCGTCAGCAATAACTGAAAGATATTGCCGGTGGCCGAGAGCAGCATGCGGTAGATATTGCCCAGGTGTTCACCGCTGACCAGTTCGACCATGGTTCCCAGCGCATGCGGTTCACCCAGGTAGGTCGTCCAGTATTCGGCTAACTGCCTGCCCACCAGGGGCAGCGCTAGTATCCAGTCCGGTGTCGACACCCCGTCGCGGTTGGCCGCCAGGGCCCAGGCAATGAAACTGCTGGCCTCTTGAATGGCATACGTCAGTGCCAGCGACAAGGGAACGATAAGCACCAGTATGACAAGAAGCAGCGCCAACGTGGCCGCCAGGGCATTGCGGCCCCCGCAGCGGCTCAACAGCCGTTGATACGGCCGCCAACTTGCCAGGCAGATGATAAGTGCCGCAAGCACCGGCACCAGGAAACCACTAAGAAAATAAAGCCCGGCCAGGACGACCAGCACGAGCAGCCATCGGGCGATCAGGAATGCGGGTAGAACAGGTTGCATAGACGGGGAGGCTTTTCAGTCGAAGGCAAAGATGCATCCCAAGGTAATGGGTGCGCAAGGTTTCGACAATATCATGGATTTCGGCCTTAACCGGCATCCGGCTTGCCGTGCATGCACATCAGCGTTTGCTGGCCTATGGCCACCAATTCTTTTTTTCCATGCAATACGGCATGGACTTCGAGCTGACAGATGGTCAGCGTGCGCCCCGAACGCAACACCTTGCCGACGGCTTCCAGATAATCGCCACGCGCCGGCGCGACCAGATTGATCTTGAACTCTACGG
>DATCYE010000363.1:0-4642 GCA_036570485.1 Pusillimonas sp.
GACGCCGCGCAAAACGATTCACAAAACAAGGCGGACAATATAGTGTCGTGGTTTCAGGAACACCTGCTGGCAAGCATCACGGCGCTGCTGGCACTCATCGTGTTGGTAATCGCCTGGGTGCTGCGCCGTATCAACGCGGCGCGCGACGACGGCGGCGACGGCCATCCCGCGCTTATCACCGAGGCAATGGTCAAGGAGAAACTCGACCAGATCAACCTTGATTTGCGGCAAGCGCCAAACGACGGGCCGCCAGCGGCAAAAGACTGATTCACCATGCCGCGCATGGCCTTAGGGGTGGCGTACGACGGCTCCCACTGGAATGGGTGGCAGACGCAGCCGAACGGGCATACTGTTCAGGATACCCTGCAGGCCGCGCTTTCCCGGTTTCTGGCGCAGCCCGCGGCCACGGTCTGCGCAGGGCGCACCGATACGGGTGTGCATGCCCTGGGGCAGGTTGTGCATCTGGACACGTCGGCGCAAAGGCGCCTGGAATCCTGGGTGCGCGGAGTCAATGCCTTGCTGCCTGACAGTATCGCCGTGCAATGGGCGCGTCCTGTACCCGATTCGTTTCATGCCCGCTTTTCCGCCTTGTCGCGCACGTATGTCTATATCGTGCGCAACGCACGGGTGCGATCCCCCTTGCTGGATGCCAGGGTGGGTTGGGTTTACCAACCGCTCGAACTCGAACCCATGAGGCTCGCGGCGCGCAAACTGCTCGGCGAGCACGATTTCAGCTCGTTTCGTTCATCGCAGTGCCAGGCGCACAGCCCTGTGCGAACCATGCGGTCGCTGCAAATAGGGCGGCAGGGCGAGTTTTTCATTTTCCGTTTCCAGGCCAATGCTTTTTTACATCACATGGTGCGCAACATCATGGGCGCCTTGCTGTATGTGGGGCAGGGAAGGAAAAGCCCCGGATGGATGGACGACTTGCTGGAACAGCGTGACAGACGCCTGTCCGCGCCTACGTTCGCGGCCGATGGGCTGTATTTTGCGCAGACGCGGTACCCCGCCGAATTCTTGCTGCCGGTCCAGCCTTGGCGCGACGCGGTGTTCAGCCATATGGGCATGGCTCCTTCGCTGGCGCCGCGCTCAAGTGTATAGCGCCATGCTCGCGTATATACTAAGGGCGGGCCGGGGGTGAATCGTATAGAATTCTTCTCCGGTTTCTACATTTTGTGTCTGCACAGCGCTTGCGATGCTGGTTCGGATGTTGTGCCTGATGCTTTTTTTGCGAAGGGCAGTCCCTATCACGGGTCTGATTCCCCCAACTTCCGATATATCGGCAAGTGCGCCACAAGCGCCTGGCGATGGTCGGGCGGTTGATATTATCCAGAGTAATACTGATGAAATTTTTTCTCGCAATATCCCGGGCGATCGACTCCTTGAACACCGCTGTCGGCAAGACGGTTACGTGGCTCACGCTGTTGGTTGCGGTTATCAGCGCGAGCAATGCGGTCGTGCGCAAGCTCTTCAATTACAGCTCCAATGCCTGGCTTGAATTGCAATGGTATCTGTTCGGGGCCATTTTTTTGCTGGCGGCCGGCTACACATTCTTGCTCAACGAACATGTACGGGTCGACGTTCTGTCGCAACGCCTGTCCAAGCGCACACAGGTCAAAATCGAAATCGCGGGGTTGATCTTTTTCCTGTTTCCCGCGTTCTGCCTCATTTTCTGGTTGTCGATACCGTTTTTCTATCAGTCATTCATTCTTGACGAACAATCCAGCAATTCCGGCGGGCTGGTGCGCTGGCCCGTTAAATTATTGATTCCCGTAGGGTTTGGCTTGCTTATTCTGGCGGGGGTTTCCCACCTGATTAAATGTATCGGGTTTTTGCGCGGCGATTGCCCCAATCCGACGGATCTGGCCCATGGTCAGTCGTCCGAGGAACAGCTTGTCGAAGAAATTCGGCGCCAGGCCGATCTTGATCCAACGGTCGAGTCCATTAACAAAACCGAAAGCAAGGGCCAGTAGTCATGGATTTTTTTGTCAGCAACCTGGCCCCGATCATGTTTGCCAACCTGATCGTGTTTTTGCTCTTTGGATTCCCCGTTGCTTTTTCGCTGGCGGGCACAGGCATTTTGTACGGCGTGGTGGCCATTAACCTGGGCCTGATACATCCGGCTTTGCTGCAGGCCTTGCCACAACGCGACTTGGGCATTATTTCCAACGAGTCCCTGCTGGCGGTGCCGTTTTTTACGCTGATGGGGCTGGTGCTGGAGAGATCGGGCATGGCCGAAGACTTGCTCGAAACCATAGGGCAGCTCTTCGGCCCCTTGCGCGGCGGGTTGGCCATAGCCGTGGTGGTGGTGGGGGCCATGCTGGCCGCTACCACGGGGGTGGTGTCGGCATCCGTTATTTCCATGGGGCTTATTTCCCTGCCCATCATGCTGCGCTACGGCTACGACCGGCCGCTGGCCACCGGGGTAATCGCCGCATCGGGCACCTTGTCGCAGATTATTCCGCCTTCCCTGGTCCTGATCGTTCTGGCCGATCAATTGGGCCGTTCGGTTGGCGACATGTATCGCGGCGCCATGATTCCCGGTCTTTTGCTGGCTGGCAGCTACATAGTTTATGTCGTTATCATTGCGTTTTTGCGGCCCGGGAAAGCGCCCGCACTGCCCGAGGAAGCCCGGATCTACAAAGAATCCAACGGCGGGCGCGGCTTGCCCTCGCTAGCCGTTCTTTCCCTGATAGCCGCATCCGCCGCCTATTTCGGCGGCCAGTATTACTTCGCCAGGCATGCCAGCATTCCCGTTGACGAGCGGGTGGTGGTTACCATGGTCATATGGGGTATAACGGCACTGATCATTGCGCTGGTCAACAAGTTTCTCCGCCTGGGACTGCTCTCGCAAATTGCCGAACGCGTCACCTTTGTGATGATTCCGCCGCTGTTTCTGATTTTCCTGGTTCTGGGCACTATTTTCCTTGGCGTGGCCACCCCCACCGAGGGCGGCGCGATGGGCGCGATGGGCGCCATCATCATGGCCTGGATGCGTGGGCGGCTTCCGTACAAGCTGCTCAAGCAGGCCATGGAGACCACGACCAAGCTTACTTGTTTCGTTATTTTCATTCTGCTGGGCTCAACGGTATTTAGCCTCAGTTTCCGGGCAATCAACGGCGGCTTGTGGGTTGAACAATTGCTGAGCAACCTGCCCGGAGGGCAACTGGGCTTTCTCATCGTTGTCAGCCTGATCACCTTTTTCCTGGCATTTTTCCTGGATTTTTTCGAGCTCTCATTCATCATCATTCCGTTACTGGGGCCGGTGGCTGAAAAGCTGGGCATCGATCTGATCTGGTTCGGCGTGTTGCTGGCCGTCAATATGCAGACATCGTTCGTCCATCCTCCGTTTGGCTTTGCCTTGTTCTATTTGCGCTCGGTCGCGCCCAAGCAGGATTATCGCGATCGTGTCACGGGCAAGCTCATCCCCAAGGTCACCACGGCCGAAATCTACTGGGGATCGGTGCCGTTCATCTGCATACAGGTTGCCATGGTTGTTGCCGTCATCATGTTCCCGCGCATGGTGACTCACTATAAAGATAATGTGAAGGCCGTGGACAGCTCCAAGATTACATTCGGAACGCAGAATGTTTATGGCGGGGATCCCTATGGCTATGGCGCGGACGACGGGGCTTCCCTGAATCCGGGAGCCGCGTTCAAATGGCCAAGCAAGCCCATCCTTCGCGCACACGCGTCAAGATTTGCGGAATCACCCGCGCCGGCGATGCGCAGTGCGCGGTGCGAAATGGCGCGGACGCGATAGGGCTCGTGCTGTACCCTGGAAGCGCGCGCGCGGTGTCCGTGGCCCAGGCCCGCTCGCTGCGTCGTTGCGCGCCCGCTTTTGTCGACGTCGTGGCGCTGTTGGTCAACGCCGGCAGCCGCGATGTGCAAAACATCATTGATCAGGTCGATCCCGACCTGCTGCAATTTCATGGCGACGAGTCTCCGGAGTTTTGCTCCGGTTTTGGGCGGCGCTATATTCGTGCGTTTCGCGTGGGCGCGCCGGGGCTGTCGAAACCCGAGGATATTCTGGCCCAATGCCGCGCGTACGGCGACGCCGCCGGCTGGCTGTTCGACAGCTATTCCAGCGGATATGGCGGCAGCGGCCGCACGTTCGATGCGTCGTTGCTGCGGGCGGTGCTCGATAGCCCCGACAGCAGGCCGGTCATTCTGGCGGGGGGGCTGACCATCGACACGGTCGAGGCCGCCCTTGACGCCGCGCACCCGTTTGCGGTTGACGTCAGCAGCGGGGTAGAGAGTACGCCCGGTGTTAAATCGCCCAAGAAAATTGCGGCGTTCCTGCAGGCGGTGCGCGAAGCCGATAAGCGCCTTTTTGACAAGGCTTGATTGTCTGGGCTAGAATTGCGGTCTTCATTTCAGGCGGTTAGCTCAGTTGGTTAGAGCGCTACGTTGACATCGTAGAGGTCGCTGGTTCGAACCCAGTACTGCCTACCATTTCCTTTCTTTGTCGTTTCTCCCACCGCAGGCATACGCTTTTTTACAACAGTCGGCGCGGCCCGGGCGGCCGGTGCGCGCTTATCCGGTTCTTTCCCGCACGCGAGACGGTGGCTGATGTTACACTACCGCAACGATTATTTATTCGATTCCCGACCTGCCGGACAAACCATGAAGACACCCGTCA
>DATCYE010000364.1:0-8232 GCA_036570485.1 Pusillimonas sp.
GGGCGTGGCCGGCCGCGAAGCCGCCGCCAAGGCCGTATCCGAGGGGGGGCTGTAATGGCTATCGTCAATGGAATTGCGACAGTAGTCGCCATGCTGACCTTTTTGGGCATCATATGGTGGGCATTTTCACGCGGCCGGGCCGACGCGAATCGCGAAGCATCGCTTTTGCCTTTCGCCATGCCCGACGAACGCTCGACGGATAAGAACGCAGGGGGCTCCCATGAGTGATTTTGTCAGTAGTTTCTGGAGCTACTTCATCTCCATTATCGCCATCGGCGGCATTGTTTTCTGCCTTTGGCTGTTGTATACCCAACGCGCCTGGCTCAAGCAAACAGCTCCCCACGTCGAAGAGACGGGGCACGTCTGGGATGGCGATCTGACCGAACTGAATACGCCGGTACCGCGCTGGTGGACGGTGTTCTACATTGGTTTGTGTGTCGCCGCCCTGGCTGTCCTGTTTCTGTATCCGGGCCTGGGAACCTATGAGGGCAGCCTGGGGTATACCTCGGCCAAGCAGGTAAAGGCCCAACAAGAGGCGCTGAACGAGCAGATCAAGCCGGTGTATGCGCGCTACCAGGCTATGTCCATTCCCGAGGTCGCCCATGACGAACAGGCGCGCGAAATCGGTCAACGGCTGTTTTTGAATAATTGCGCCCAATGCCATGGTTCCGACGCCCGAGGCAGCGGCAACTTTCCCAACCTGGCCGACGGCGACTGGCTATACGGCAGCGAGCCCGAACAGATCCTGCAAACCATTACCAAGGGCCGGCATGGCATGATGCCGCCCTGGAAGTCGTCGATCAAGCCGGCCGAGGCCGCCGATATCGCTCAGTACGTGCGTTCTCTGTCGGGCCTGGCCAGCGATCCGCTGCGCGTGGTGCCGGGCAAACGCGGTTTCGATACCTTCTGTGTCGCCTGCCACGGTGTTGAAGGCAAGGGTAATACCGCGCTGGGCGCGCCCAATCTGACCGATGGCGTTTGGTTGTACGGCAGTTCCGAGGCCTCTATTGTGGAAACCATCCTGAACGGCCGCGAGAACCGTATGCCGGCTCAAGAGGGCATCCTGACCGAAGACCAGATCCGGATGCTTACTGCATGGGTATGGGGCTTGTCCAATCAGGGAACGAACACAGCAGCAAAATAAAGTAAAGGCCACACATGAGCAGCGAACCACCTGTCAATCCGACGACGCAAACGCCTGCGGCTGCGCCCGCCTGGCAACCGCCGCGTGTATCGAAAGTTGAAGGTGGCGCTTCTCCGCATGTCGAGAAGGCGCTTGCCGATGTGCGCAGTAAGATTCACCCGCGTTCGGTATCGGGTATCTTTGCGCGCTGGCGCGTCATAATGGTGGTCCTTACTCAGTTGGTCTTCTATGGTCTGCCGTGGCTGCAATGGAACGGCCGCCAGGCCGTTCTGTTCGACTTGGCCGCCCGCAAGTTCTATGTTTTCGGCATGGTGCTGTGGCCGCAAGACGTCATCTATTTGGCCGTGTTGCTGGTTGTTTCGGCCTTCGCTCTATTTCTGTTTACCGCGATGGCGGGGCGGCTGTTTTGCGGCTATGTTTGTCCGCAAACGGTGTACACAGAGATATTCATGTGGGTGGAGCGCCGTATCGAAGGCGACCGGCTGGCACGCATACGGCTCGATGAGCAGCCCTGGACCTGGAAAAAAATTCGCCTGAAGGCGTCCAAGCACATTGTCTGGATACTGATTGCCTGGTGGACGGGCTCGACCTTCATCGGCTACTTTGCGCCGATACGCGAGCTGGGCATGGGGCTGCTGACGCTGTCCCTGGGACCCTGGCAGTGGTTCTGGATGGTTTTCTATGCCTTTGCAACCTGGGGCAATGCGGGTTTCATGCGGGAAGCCGTCTGCAAATATATGTGTCCGTATGCGCGCTTCCAAAGCGTGATGGTCGACGACGATACCTTCGTCGTTACTTATGACTATGTACGCGGCGAGCCTAGGGGCGGGCGTTCGCGCCGTATTGACCATAAAGAAGCGGGTATGGGCGATTGCGTCGATTGCAGCTTGTGCGTGCAGGTTTGCCCCACCGGCATCGATATCCGCGACGGCTTACAGTACATGTGCATAGGCTGCGGAGCCTGCGTCGATGCTTGCGACCAGGTTATGGAAAAAATGGATTACGCCAAAGGCTTGATCCGCTATACATCCGGGCGGGCCATTACCGAAGGCATGACGCAAAGCCAGGTGCGCAAACGCATGCTGCGGCCGCGAGTACTGGCCTACTCATTCATATTGCTGCTGATCATGGTTGGTTTCGTGGTGTCGCTGGCTACGCGCACGACTCTGCGGATGGACGTTATCCGCGACCGTGGCGTATTGGGCCGTGAAGTGGCCGGCGGCATGATAGAAAATGTTTATCGTCTGCAATTCATCAATACGTCCGAATCGCCTGTTGTCCTGGAATTGAGTGCAAAAGGTCTGCCTCAGCTTTCCATCGTAACCGCCGACCACGGTGCAAGCACTGTGAACGTCGAACCGGCATCTAATCGCCTGGTTCCCGTCGTCGTGCGCGTGCCGGCCAGCCAGGCGACGCCCGGTTTGCACGACATAGAGCTTACCGTGGTGGGCAGCTACAGTGGCGAAGGGCAGGCCACGGTGGTCGAGCGCTCCAGCTTTTTTGTGCCCAAATAATTTCAGGAGGTATCCCCTATGGCTCAGGAGCAGCGCAGTAGCGTGAAGGAAGCTGAAGGCGGCAAGCCATGGTGGCGCGAACCATGGCCGTGGATACTCATGGCCGGTCCCGCAGCGGCCATAGTTGGCTGTATTATCACCATTGTTTTGGCAGTGCAAAATTTTGGGGATCAGGCAATTACCGATGGCGGCATCAAGCGTGGCTTGGTGGTCAGCAAGCAGGTCCAGACTCCACCCCCAGAAAAACCATAGTGCTCTGCATGCCTGGCTCGCACGTGAAGCAGGCAGGGCGCAAACAATCAAAAAAACAGGAGACCCGTTTTATGCATAGGCGTTCATTGATGTGGATTTTATGGCCGTCGTTTCTTGTGGGAGCGGCAACCAGCGCAGCAGTGTTTGCCATGGTCGACCCACTGGATATTGTTTTCTTTGGCTCTTTGCAAGCCGCCAGCCGTCAGCAAGTCTATGCCGGCGGATTCTTTTTGTTCTGGTTAATGGTGGCCCTGTCCAGCGCCTTGAGCCTGCATCTGGCTCCCAAGGGTCCGTTGGTGGACGAGTTCGGTGATCCCATCGAGCAATAAAAAGGCGTAGCGGGGCATAAGCCCCGCCTGCCTGCTATTGGATACTTACCCCTAGCCGCAGTCGGTGCCTGCCAGCGCCTGTAGATTACGCATGTCCAGGATATGCACTTCCCGCTGTTGCACCCGGATCAGGCCTTCGCGCGCAAAACGCGAAAACAGCCGGCTGACGGTTTCCAGAGTAAGGCCCAGATAGTTGCCGATTTCTTCGCGGCTCATGCGCAAGACGAATTCGCTGGCCGAATAGCCTAGTGCCGCCAGCCTTTGCGACAGATTCACCAGAAAAGCCGCCAGTCTTTGTTCGGAACGCAAGGCGCCTAGCGCCATGATAAGGTGATGCGAGCGACTGATTTCCTTGCTCATGAGGCGGCGAAACTGCTGCTGCAAGATCGGCAGTTGCTGCGAAAGCTGGTCCATTTCGTCGATGCGTATGACACAGACTTCGGTGTCTTCGAGCGCAATGGCATGCGAGGTCTGGGTATTTTCCAGCAAACCATCCATGCCTATGATTTCACCCGGCAGCAGAAAGCCGGTGATCTGTACCTGGCCCAAGGAGTCTTCCAACTGGGTTTTGATGGAGCCCGACCTAAGGCCGTAGACTGCTTCGACCTTGTCGCCCAGGCGAAACAGGGCACCTGCCTTGGGGATGCGGATGCGTTCTTTGATCAGCTCATCAAGCTTGGCAACATCGTTGCGCGGCATGCCCAGAGGCAGGCAGATATCGTTAAGCATGCATGTGGAACAGCGCGTCGAATCGGGTGTAACGGTAATTGTCTTCTGCATGCAGTCGTATTCGCGAGCGAGGAAATAAGATTTCAGCGGCCTGTAAGGGCGATAAGCTTGATTGTAGGCTTTTGGCAGGCAAAGCCGCGAAGAACCTTCATTTAAGATGCATCAAGTATACGGTAGCAGAGTTTTCCTCCCTTAGTTGTTACGTCAGTGTGGTTTTTTCGCCAGCCGGGCTCCAGTAGGCTGGCGATGCATAGCGGGTCTTGAGCATCTCGATGAACAGACGCACGCGCAAGGGTAGGTGCTTGCGCTCGGGAAGCATGGCGAAAATCCCGTTGGCGGGTGCCGCGTAGTCGTCCAGCACGCTGATTAGCCGGCCTGCGGCCAAGTCATCTTGTATTTCCCACAACGAGCGCCAAGCCAGACCGATGCCGGCCAGCGTCCATTGGTGCAGCACAGATCCGTCGCTGCAGGCCATATTGCCTTTGACGCGCACGGCCCGCAGTTCGCCATCCTGTTTCAGCAGCCACCCCCTGGCCTGATTACCCTGGTTTCCGAACGACAGGCAATTATGCTGCGCCAAGTCTTCGGGAGAGTTTGGGCGGCCGTGTTCCTGAAGGTAAGAGGGCGCGGCGACAATGACCCGCTTATTGTCGGCCAGACGCAAACCGACGATCTGGGAATCGTTCAGTTCTCCCAGGCGGATGGCACAGTCGTAACGCTCTTCGATCAGATCGACCAGACGATCGCTTAGGTCCAGGGTAATGGTGACGTCGGGATAGGCGGCGATGAATTCGGGCACCAACGGCGCCACGTGGCGCCGGCCGAATCCGGCTGGCGCACTGATGCGCAAGTGTCCGCTGGGCTTGATGCTGCCCTGCGAAATACGGGTTTCGGCATCGTTGACTTCGCGCAGGATGCGCTGTGCCTCTTCGAAGAGATCGCTTCCTTCCGAGGTCAGCGATAGTCGACGCGTGGAGCGTACCAGCAGCTTGATGCCCAGGCGCGATTCCAGTGCATTGATGCGCCGCCCCATCATGGTTGGCGCAATGCCTTCGGCGCGCGCGGCGGCCGATAGGCTGCCCAATGTGGCGACGGCAACAAAGCTTTCGAGTTGTTTGAATTTGTCCATGCTGGCAAAAAGTAGACGGCCTAGTCCGTGGTCAGGCCCTTGCGATATGCAATAGTATCAGTATGGCGGGGCTTGGGTAGTAGGCTATAAACCCTTGAAATTGCACGTTTCGACCGCACATATTCACTATTCGAGCAGATGCTCTCCCATTTCAGTGAAATCAAATTATGCGATTCGATAAATTGACGACCAAGTTCCAGCAGGCCATTGCCGATGCGCAAAGCCTAGCTGTGAAGCATGATAATCCCTACATCGAGCCCGCCCACGTCCTGGCGGCCCTGCTAGCCGACACGGATAGCGGCGCCGCCAGCTTGCTGGCGCGTGCCGGCGTGGCGGTCAATCGCTTGGGGCCGGCCCTGAATACCCAGATCGAAGGCTTTCCCCAGGTGCAGGGCAGCGAAGGCAATATCCAGGTAAGCCGCGATTTACAGACAGCCCTGACCCGTACCGATAAAGAAGCCTCCAACCGGGGCGATTCCTATATTGCCAGCGAACTCTTTCTGCTGGCCATGGCCGACGACAAGAACGAGACCGGCCGGCTTCTGCGTGAAGCCGGCTTGCAGCGCAAGGCGCTTGAAACGGCCATCGAGGCGGTACGTGGCGGCGCATCGGTGTCGGATTCCGAAGGGGAGTCCAACCGCGAGGCCTTGTCCAAATACACCACCGACCTGACCGAGCGCGCCCGTCTGGGCAAGCTGGATCCGGTCATCGGCCGTGACGACGAAATCCGCCGTTCCATACAGATATTGCAGCGCCGCACTAAAAACAATCCCGTGCTCATCGGCGAACCCGGCGTGGGCAAGACGGCCATCGTCGAAGGCCTGGCGCAGCGTATTGTCAATAACGAAGTGCCCGAGACCCTGAAGGGCAAGCGGGTGCTGTCGCTGGATATGGCTGCCTTGCTGGCCGGCGCAAAATACCGGGGCGAGTTCGAAGAGCGTCTTAAGGCCGTCCTGAAAGAGCTTTCCCAGGACGATGGCAAGACCATCGTCTTTATCGACGAGCTGCACACCATGGTGGGTGCAGGTAAAGCCGAGGGTGCGATGGATGCAGGCAATATGCTCAAGCCTGCCCTGTCGCGCGGCGAACTGCATTGTATAGGCGCCACTACCCTGGACGAATACCGCAAGTACATCGAAAAAGACGCCGCGCTGGAGCGCCGTTTCCAGAAAGTATTGATCAACGAGCCGGATGTGGAATCCACCATTGCCATCTTGCGCGGCCTGCAAGAGCGTTACGAATTGCATCATGGCGTGGCCATCACCGATCCGGCCATCGTCGCGGCTGCCGAGCTCTCCAACCGCTATATCACCGACCGTTTCCTGCCCGACAAGGCCATCGACCTGATCGACGAGGCGGGCGCCCGCATCCGCATGGAAATCGACTCCAAACCCGAGGTCATGGACAAGCTTGATCGGCGCATCATTCAATTGAAGATCGAGCGCGAAGCGGTCAATAAAGATACCGACGAAGCGTCGCAGCGTCGCCTGAAGGCGATTGAAGACGAATTGCTGAAGCTGCAACGCGAATACAACGACTACGAGGAAATCTGGAAGGCCGAGAAGGCGGCCGTGCAGGGTTCGCAGGCCATTAAAGAGGAAATCGAACGCACGCGCGCTGAAATGGCCGAGTTGCAGCGCAAGGGCCAGTTCGACAAACTGGCCGAGCTGCAATACGGCAAACTGCCCGAGCTGGAAGGCCGTTTGCAGTCTGCCGAAGCGAGCCAGCAAGCTGCCAGCGCGTCAGAGCACCCGCGCCTGTTGCGCACGCAAGTCGGCGCCGAAGAGATTGCGGAAGTCGTCTCGCGCGCGACCGGCATACCCGTGGCCAAGATGATGCAGGGCGAGCGCGACAAATTGTTGAAGATGGAAGACTTCCTGCATCGGCGCGTGGTGGGGCAGAACGAAGCCGTCAGTCTGGTGGCGGACGCTATCCGCCGTTCCCGCGCGGGTTTGTCCGATCCGTCTCGGCCCTACGGTTCTTTCCTGTTCCTGGGGCCGACCGGTGTGGGTAAAACCGAGCTTACCAAAGCCTTGGCCAGCTTCCTGTTCGATTCGGACGACCACCTGATACGCATCGACATGAGCGAGTTCATGGAGAAGCATTCGGTCGCGCGCCTGATCGGGGCGCCTCCGGGTTACGTCGGCTACGAAGAGGGCGGCTATCTTACCGAGGCCGTGCGACGCAAGCCCTATAGCGTTATTTTGCTGGACGAGGTCGAAAAAGCGCACCCGGATGTATTCAATGTACTGTTGCAGGTGCTGGATGACGGCCGCCTGACTGACGGCCAGGGCCGCACGGTGGACTTTCGCAACACGGTCATCATCATGACGTCCAACCTGGGATCGCAGCATATCCAGAGCATGGCGGGCCAGCCCTACGATGTGATCAAGGAAGTGATCTGGGACGAACTCAAACAATCGTTCCGGCCCGAGTTCCTGAACCGGATCGACGAGGTGGTGGTATTCCATGGTCTGGAGGCCAAGCACATCGAATCGATCGCGCGCATCCAGTTGCAACTCCTGGGGCAGCGTCTGCTGCAAAAGGAGATGCGTCTGGAAGTGTCGGATGCGGCTTTGGCGCAGTTGGCTCGTGCCGGTTTCGATCCGGTCTTCGGGGCGCGTCCTTTAAAGCGGGCAATTCAGCAGCACATCGAAAACCCGATTGCGCGCCTGATACTGGAAGGCAAGTTCGGCCCCAAGGACGTGGTGCCTGTAGATTGGCAGGGCGACAAGTTCGTGTTTTCGCGGACGCTGCAGTAAGTAGGTAGAACGGAAGAACTGAATCCGCCGCCTGAGATCAAGTCTTGATTTCTGGCGGTGGGTTCAGTTCCAGTTCGTCCTTCCCGTAGAACTTGATCCCTATCTTGATGCGTTCGCGCCCTTGTTCTCGGCGGTGGCGGTTCGTGTCGCGCAGCGAATAAACGCAACCGCAGTATTCCTGCTGATAGAACTCTTCGCGCTTGCTGATTTCGATCATGCGGGCCGAACCACCGCCCTTGCGCCAGTTGTATGTCCAGTAGACCAGCTCCGGATAGCGCGCGGCCGCACGCTCGCCGCAACCGTTGATCTGGTTCATGTCTTTCCAGCGCGAAATGCCCAGCGAGCTGGTGATGGTGTCGAAACCATGCTCGTG
>DATCYE010000365.1:0-4950 GCA_036570485.1 Pusillimonas sp.
GTCCCTTCATGGGTTGGATGTTGCGTTGCGAAAGCTGCGTCACGGCGGATGCAGCCGAAAGAATCAGGAAAGCGATGCCCGGTACAGCCGGGCCTTTCCAGGGCAATAGGTTGTACAAAAGGGACGGCACCAGCGAAGCCAGCAGACTGCCCGCCGCGAATTGCGTAAAGGCGGAGGCGCTGGCCAGCAGGAATGGGGTCCGCGTTGTCTTGCTCGGCAAAGCCAGTTTTGGGGTAATGGACAGGCTTGCCCGGGCGGTTGACCGGGGCGTGAAAGCATGACGTGATCGCCAGGTAAGCCACAGATTGCCAATAGCCAGGGCGGCAACGACGAAGTAGGACAGGCGCAAAGGCGCAACGCCGGTTTGCGCCAGCAAGCCGCTTAGCATTGGGCCCAGTCCCACTCCTACCGCAATCGCCGCCGAGGTCGTTACCGAGGCGATGCGGCGATCATTCCTTGGGTGCGTGTCCACCAGGGCGAAAGCGCCCGCTGTGGTCAATAAGCCATTGGCCAGGCCGATGATCGCTCGCGCAATAAGTAAGGCGTTGATACTTGATGCTACGCCCGAAAGCAGCAAACCCAGCGTCATCAGGGTCAGAGAAAGGCAGACCACCGTGTATCGGCTGAGCGTATCCGAAAGCCTGCCCAAGCAAAGAAGCGCTGTCAGCACGCCGACCATGTACAGGGAATAGATATAAGTGAGCTCGCTGGGCTGCAACTGCCAATCTGCCTGATATATGGGGTACAGAGGCGAGGGCAATGAACTGGTCGCAAATCCCATGGTCAGGGCAAAGGCGACAGCTATGAAACCGCCCCAGCGATTCAGGAAGGGGGAAAACCTGGCGGCGGAATGCATGTGAATTATTTGCTTAAGATCGTTGTAGCAAGCGGTAATTTGATACGGGCGCTTACAGGCGGGGCGTATAGCCGATGGTATAAAAAAACAGGAGCAGGCTCTGATGCCTGGAACAACAAGGACTAACCATGATCCGTAATTTAACAGCAATAGCCGGCGTAATTGCATGTCTTGGGCTGGCGGCGTGTTCGACCCCTAAAGATGCTCAGCAGCTATCGCAGAAAACCGTGGAATACGGCTGCGGCCCCGGCGCTGACCAACCGCTTAGCGTGCAATACACTTTCCAGGGGGATGAGCCGCTTGCCGCTAAAGTCATTTATCAGAATCAGGCCGTCGATCTGACGCGCGCCACGACCAGCAACGCCGATATGGTGGGCAATACCTTCCGCGGTAACGGCTATACCTGGACGACCGAAAAATTCACCCGTGAAGATGTTGGAACCGTTAACGGCAATATGCTGACGCAGGATACGCAGCAGGTCGTAAACGGGCAGAGCCCTTCGGTTAGCAACGTGCTTGTCAAGGACTGCAAGGCCCAATCGGTTTCGCCGTAGTGTCCGGCGGACAACGCCTGGGCGTTGTCTGTCAGTGATGGCGCGATGGAGTCGTTCACGCATACAGGATAAAATTTGGCATCCTGGCGTGGACGACTCTATTTTTATGCGCATACTTCTTGTGGAAGACGAAAGCGAGCTTGCTCGCTGGCTTACGCGTAGTCTTGCGCGACACGGCGGCTTCGTTGCCGACTGGGCGGACGATGCGGAATTGGCCGAAAGGCGGTTGGCGACTGAAGAATTCGACGCCATTATCCTGGACCTGGGCCTGCCCGGCATGGATGGGCGTGCTTTTCTTGCTCGTTTGCGGGCCCGCGACGACCGCACGCCGGTGCTAGTGTTGACCGCACGCGATTCATTGGCCGAACGCATCGACACCTTGCATGAGGGCGCCGACGATTTCTTACGCAAGCCTTTCGTCATCGAAGAACTGGAGGCCCGCCTGGTTGCCCTGATCCGTCGCAGTCGTGGGCGCGAACATCCGCGTTTGGCCCTAGGCGAACTTAGTTTGGATACCGCTGCGCAGCGTTTCATGGTTGCAGGTCAGTCACTAGCTTTGTCTCCCCGTGAGTTCGCTGTGCTGAAAGTGCTTATACAGCGCAGCGGAGAACCCATCTCCAAGCAACAGATACTTGACCGCATTGCCTCGGACGACCGGGAAGTCAATCTTGAAGCCGTCGAGGTGCTGGTGCACCGCCTGCGTAAAAAGCTGGTCGACACCGGCACGCAGATTGAAACGTTGCGTGGCATGGGTTACTGCCTGGAAGCCTCAGGCCATGCTTAAGCCGCTGATAGGCCGCGAACCCGGCCTTAAGTCGGTATTGCTATGGTGGCTGGTGCCGGCGCTGGTTGTTTTCATGATGACGGCGCTATGGCTATCCAACCATATGCTGCGATCCCAGATCAACATCGCCTATGACCGCTCGCTTGCCGGAGCCTTGAGATCCATAGATCATCAAATTTCCACGGTCAGCGGAGGCTTATCGCTGGAACTGCCTTACCTGATGTTGGAGTTCTTCGAGCTGACCACTAACGAGAACGTGTATTTCCGGGTCATGACCGAAGACGGCTTGGCCGATATCGGCAATCAGCAACTGCCCTTGCCCAAGCGCCCGCTCGAGTCGGGCGTACCCCAGTTCTACACCGCCGAGTATCTGGACGAAACTGTGCGTATCGCCGCCATGGCCAGGGCCATGGATCCGCCCTTGTATAACAACAAGGGCGGGCGGGTGGTTGTGCTGGTCGGCGAAGACATCGATACACGGGAGGTCTTCATACAGGCCATGCTGCTGCGTTCCATTGGCCGCGATTTAGTGACAGTGGCCCTGGTGATACTGATTGTCGTGTTTGGCGTGCTTTTTGCCGTGCGCCCCTTGTCGCGCTTGCGACAAGAGCTTGAAGGCCGTCATCACGATGACTTGCGGCCCATCGAGGCGCGCGATATTCCCGCCGAAGTGCGTCCTTTGGTTACCGGCATCAACCTACATATGGAGCGCTATGCCCAGCAGGCGCGCCTGCAAAGCCAATTCCTGGACGATGCCTCGCATCAGCTGCGCACGCCCCTATCGGTGTTGCGTGCTCAATTGGGCTATGCATTGCGTGAGTCCGATCCGCAGGAGATCCGCGCGGCGTTGTTGGCCATGGGTGAGGGCCTGGACAGGGCGGTACGCACAGCCAACCAGATGTTGTCGCTGGCGCGGGCTCGGGACAATAGTTCTTTCGAGACGGGCGAGGGCCTGGAGCAGGTCGACTTGCTCGGGCTGGCCCGATCCGTACTGAAAGAGGTCTACCCGATTGCGCGCCGCAAGCATCTTGATCTTGGTCTGGAGGGCGCGGAAGAGCCGGTATTTGTTTGGGGATTGGAATGGCAGATACGGGAAGCCATCGTTAATCTGGTCGACAATGCCGTGCGTTATACGCCTGCGGGCGGCGTCATTACCGTGCGGGTCGGGATGGAAGGTTCCAGCGCACAGGTCGTGGTCGAAGACAACGGGTCGGGTATGTCGCAATCGGACATCGAGCGTGCGGGCCTGCGCTTTCGTCGGGGCAAGGCGGGCAAAAACACCGCCGGAGCCGGCCTGGGCTTGGCAATTGTGCAGGCCATCATGCAGCGGCATCGCGGCCACTTTCGCTTGGAATCCTTGCCGCGGGGGTGCCGTGCAATATTGGTATTTTCCCTAGGTTTCCCTGTAAGCGAGATGTCTGGCATAAGCAATTCCTGAATTTGAAAGCATTTGGAAAGGAAAGCTTTCGTACTCTTCTCCACGAGTTCGCAAGTACGAATCGAATACAGATTCTTGCGAACAGACATTATTTCTAATTAGGAGACTGGGATGAAACAAAATTGGATCAATAAACAATTGGCAGGCATGCTGCTGGGCGCAGGGGCTTTGCTTGCTGTGTCGGGCGTTGCCTCGGCGCAAGACGAGCCTCGTCGGCCTGAGTGTATTGCTCCGGCACAACCGGGCGGTGGTTTCGATTTAACCTGCCGTTTGGCTCAGGAAGGTCTGAAGGCTGCCGGCCAGTTGAAAGAGCCCCTGCGCATTGTTTACATGCCAGGTGGCATCGGCGCGGTTGCCTACAATCACGCCGTGGCCCAGACGCCCGATGACGGCAGCAGCATCATCGCTTTTTCGGGCGGCTCGCTTCTAAACCTGGCGCAGGGCAAATTCGGCAAGTACAACGTCAACGACGTGCGCTGGTTGGCTGCCGTGGGCTCCGACTTCGGCGTGGCCGTGGTGCGTGACGACTCTCCTTACAAAAATCTGAAAGAGCTGATGGCCGCTTTCAAGGCAGACCCCAGCAAGATCGTGCTGGGCGCGGGCGGTACCGTGGGTAGCCAAGACTGGATGAAAGCGGCTTTGACGGCCAAGGCAGCGGGCGTCGATTACAAGAAGATGCGCTTTGTGGCGTTTGAGGGCGGCGGCGAGGCCATTACCGCGCTGCGCGGCGGACACATACAGGCCTATATGGGCGATGCCGCCGAGGCCTTCACTATGCTGGAAGGCGGTGCGCCGATACGCGTGCTGGCAGTCTTTAACAACGAACGCCTGCCCGGCAAGCTGTCCAGTGTTCCGACAGCCAAAGAACAGGGTTTCGATATCGACTGGCCCATCATCCGCGGTTTCTATGTTGGCCCCAAAGTGTCCGACGAGCAGTACAACTGGTGGGTGCAAGCATTCAAGAACACGCAAGCCAGCCCCGAGTTCGCCGATTTGCAAAAAAAGCAGGGCCTGTTCCCTTTCAACAAGAGCGGCGCCGAGCTTGACGCCTATGTCAAAGAGCGCGTCAAAGCCTATACCGAATTGGCGAACTCATTTGGTCTTATTAAGAAGTAAAGCATGAACGATCGAATACTAGGCATAGCCGCACTTGTTTTTGCGGCGCTGATGGCTTGGTTCGGTTGGGACATACAGGCTCCGTTTTCCTACGAGCCTGTCGGTCCTCGCGCCTTCCCCATGTTGCTGGCCCTGATCATCGCTCTTTGCGGTCTGTGGCTGGCACTCAAGGGGCGCGAGCATGCCGAACCCAACCCACCCG
>DATCYE010000366.1:0-3050 GCA_036570485.1 Pusillimonas sp.
GTCACTTTGTCGGGAGCCGGTGCGGCTTGGGGCCAAGGCATGAAGAACGCCGCTGAAATTGCGGCGGCGCAAGTCAACAAGAGCGGCGGGCTTGAAGTGGCCGGCAAGAAGTACAAAGTCGAGGTCGTCGCGTATGACGACAAATACCAGGCCAACGAGGCCGTGACGGTTGCCAACCGGCTGGTATTCGAAGACAAGGTGCAGTACATCATCGGCCCGGTGGGGTCCGCCCCGGTTCTGGCCATTCAGCCCATCACCGAGAAGAACAAGGTGATCGTCATTACGCTGGGATTCACCACCAAGGCGCTGGAAAAAGAAAAGCTGTACACCTTCCGTCCCAATGTTACGACAGTCGAGGTTGCACAGCCTCAGGTCGAATGGCTGGTCAAGGCGCATGGCGTCAAGAAAGTGGGCGCGCTGTTCCCCAATGATGAAACGGGCCAGCAAATCGCCAAGGACTTGGCGGCTGCCTACAAGAGAGCCGGTGCCGAATTGGCAGCGACAGAGTTCTTCGAGCGCGATCGTGTCGATTTCGTGCCTTTGCTGACGCGCATGGCGGCACGAGGCATTGATGCCATCGAACTGGACGGCAACTCGCCCACTACTGCGGGGCTGATTGTCAAACAGGCACGCGAAATTGGCTTTACCGGCAAAATCATCCGTACCGGCGGCCCTGCGACCCAAGAGATCATCAACGTTGCCAGCGCCGAAGCGGCGGAAGGCATGTTCGTGCATACGCCGATCAATCCCGAGCTGGCCTCGACCAAAGCCTACGCCGATCTTTATGCCGCCAGCTATAAACATGCAATGAACGGCTTCAGCCCCGCTTTCTACGACGGCACCAATATGCTGTTCGAGGCCATGAAGCGCGCCGGCACCGTGACCGACACCGATGCCGTGCGCAAGGCCATGGAAGGCATCAAGGACTTCCATGGCGCATTGGGTACGCTGAACTGGACCGGGCAAGAAGTCTATGGCATCAACCATCAGCTGAATGCACCCTTCTACGTAGCGGAAGTGGTCGGTGGCAAGGAAGTCATACGTGCAACCTGCACTGTGACAGGCTGCAACTAGCTTCTAAGGAGTAATTGTGGACTGGAGCATTCTCCTTGCACAGGCGACGGTCAATGGTTTGATCGTCGGCCTGCTGTATTTACTGATGGCGGTTGGTTTTACGCTGGTGTTTGGCGTGATGCGCATGGTCAACTTTGCGCATGGCGAGTTTTATATGCTTGGCGCCTTTGGGGCTTATTTCCTGACGACATCCCTGGGTTTGTCATTCCTGCCCGCCTTGGCCATAACCTTTGCGGCTGCGGTGTTGTTTGGCGCCGCTCTGGAATGGACTGTGCTCAAGCCGTTCAGGCATGACGAACTCAACGGCATGATAGCCACCATCGGCCTTGCAATGATCCTGCAAAACCTGGCCCTGATGTTCTTCGGTCCCGACCCTCACTCCATGCCTTCGGTGGTGCAAGGCGCGACACGACTGGGCAAGATCGCTATTCCGACCTCACGGATCTATGTGGTGGGATTTGCCCTGGTCGTGCTGTGCATGTTGTACGTATTCCTCAAACACTCCAGGCCCGGCCGTGCGTTGCGCGCAGTCGTTGAAGATTTTGAAATTGCATCGATCCAGGGTATACGGTCGCGCATCTATTACCCCTTGGGCTTCGGAATCGGTGTGGGCCTGGCCGCCGTGGCTGGCGCGTTGATGGCTCCACTGTTTTCCGTATCGCCTTTTGTCGGGGCGGCGCCGCTGCTCAAGGCTTTCATCGTTGTGATTCTTGGAGGGCTGGGCAGCATACCGGGTGCTGCGGTCGCCGGCCTTGCGCTGGGCCTGATAGAAAGCTACAGCAGTCTGTTTTTCAGTACCAGCACGGCCGATATGTTGATCTTCCTGATCGTGATCGTGATGCTGGTGGTTCGTCCGAAAGGGCTGCTCGGACAAGGAGAGGCCTGAAATGAGCGCTGCACACTCTATATCAACGGCACCCGCGCGCGGGCGTTGGCTGGTTCCCAGTCTGGTGTTTCTGTTTCTGCTCGCGTTGCTGCCCTGGGCGTCCAGTCCCTTCATCCTGCACCTGGCCATATTGACAACCCTGAACATCACCATCGTCAATGGCCTGGCACTGGTCAGCCGTTCCGGGCAGCTTTCTCTTGGCCATGCGGCTTTCATGGCCATCGGCTCGTATGTTGCTGTGCTGATCGGCAAGCAGGCGGGTCTGCCTTTTCTATTGTCCAGCGCCGCCGGCATAGCGGTCACCATGCTGGTGGCACTTGTATTGGGCTGGATCATCCTGCGATTGCGAGGGGTGTATTTCGTGCTGGTGACCTTCGCATTTGGCGAGTTGGTGCGCCTGGTCTTATTGGATTTTTCCAATCTGACGGGCGGCGCGAACGGCATTGCGGGGATAGCGCCGGTCGAAATACTGGGTTTTTCATTTGACTCTCGCGGACGTATGTATGGTTTGGCGCTGGTCGTGGCCTTGGCCTCGACGCTGTTCATGCGTCGATTGTTCCTTCGTCCGATCGGACGCGCCATTGATTCGGTCGCTGACAATCCGGCATTGGCTGAATCCACCGGCCTGGGCGTGCATCGATTGCAGGTGTTTGCCTTTGTGCTGGGTTGCGGCCTGGCGGCATTGGGCGGCATATTGCAGGCCCACTATATTGGGTATATATCGCCGGAGTCCTACAACAGCGGCATTTCGATCGGACTGATCGTCATGCTGGTCATTGGCGGCCGAAGCTCCACCTGGGGGCCCTTGGTCGGTGCGATTGTGCTGACCCCTTTGCCCGAATTGTTTCGCGGCGCAGTCCAGACTCAGCATATTTTCTATGGCGCGGCCTTGATCATTATTCTGCGCTTCTTGCCTGGCGGCCTGGCCGCCATACCTGGCATCATTGGCAAAATCAGCCAGAAGGAGAGGGCATGAGCCAGAGCCTCTTGCGTGTACAAGGGTTGACCCGGAAGTTCGGTGGTTTGGTGGCCGTGCGGGATTTGTCGTTCAACGTCAATCAGGGCGAGATCGTTGGTTTGATCGGACCTA
>DATCYE010000367.1:0-4024 GCA_036570485.1 Pusillimonas sp.
CGGCGCGCACGGCAATGCGCGCCACATAACGAGGCAGCCAAAAGGCGACGACCAGCAGCGATATCGTTGCCACCGCCATGCGCCAGTCCAGTATCACTGCCGTGATCAGGGAACCCAGCATCAGGAAGCTTTTGGAGACGATGCCCGGTACCGCGCGCACGATGGCGTTTTCAATAACCTGCATATCGGCGGAGAAGATCGATACGAGATCGCCGCTTTTGAAATGATTCAGCGAGCGCGACGACAAGGACAAGAGTTTGTCGAACACATTGGTCCGGACATCGTTCAGCGTCTTGGGCCCCAAGGTCGACACACTGATGTCGATGACGACGCCGGCGGCGGAAGTCACCAGGAAGCCGCCGACCAGATAGGCCAGCGTACGCCAGATGACTTCGGCATTTTGCGCGGTAATGCCATGGTCGAACAGATCGTTCAGCCAGATGGGCATCAAAGTGGCATAAGCCGTCTGGATCAGTATCCCTATGACCAGCAGGATGTAAAATAGCCTGTATGGCCGCAGCAGGCCAAACGTCCAGACGACAAAAGGCCATAAGCCCTTGACGGGCTGCTCGCGCGATAACGACTCACTCCATTGCAAAGCCAGCATGATCAGTGGCTTGCCGGTGGCCTGGCGGGCAACGTCGTCCAGCGCAACGCCTTCGCGCATGGCGCGTGCAAAGACAAGTACGCCGTCGACCCCGTAAAGATCCAACAAAAAACGCACAAACGAACCGGCGCGGGCGGAGTCGGCCGGCGTGGCGGTGCTGCGGGCCAGCCGATTGGCAAGTCCCTCGATGTCGGCCGCCTCGTCCGGACCGATATATATGCTCTCTTCGGACTTGCGGGTCAACAAATACAGTAAGCCGACACCGAACAAGCCCAAAGCGGGCGCGGGGCAATCCAGGCGCTGGGCAAGCATGCGCCGCAGCAGCTCAAGCGCCTCATCCTGGCCGGGCCGGGTGTGCGCATCGGCCAGCACCTTGGCTGCCAGGCCGTCAGCGGCGGAGGCCGGCGGCGCCAGGCCCAATAATGCGCAGGCGTCCCGCTCCATTCGTTCAAGCCTGCGAGTGGGCGACTTGAAGCCGCCGCCCAGCAATTCCCTTAGTGTTTTTTTCACTGTCCGCCCTATCGTGATTGATCTGTCACCAGTTGAAGTAGTGTTTGCGCCACCGCATCGGGGTGCTCGGCCCAGGGGAAATGGCCGGCCGCTTGCGGGATTAAACGCAAGGGCAGCCGGGTAACGCTCGCCCAGGCCCGCAGCTCGTCGATGGACACCGATAAGTCATCGCTTAAATGCAAGACGTCGATAGGCAGGGATAGCGGCTCGAGGTGTCGATGGCGATAGGTGTCGCATGCCTGTAGATCGGCACGCAAGGCTTGCTCGGCAAGACCGCCTTCCCACGGCGTGGAGGCCGCATCGGCCACCGCGCCAAAACGCGCACGCAGCTCGGCGCGCAGTTGCAACGAGGGCAGACGATATAAAGGTGTATCGGCCATGGGCAGCGTGGGCGACCGAAAGCCCGACACAATGAGCCGCTCTGGGTTTACCGTGGCCTGCGTCAGACGCCAGGCCGTTTCATAAGCCAGCAATGCGCCATAGCTATTGCCCACCAGAACCAATCGATCAGGGTCGACAGCAGCTGCATTGAACAAAGCCGTCAGCCCCAAGGCAATTCCCCGCGCCGCATCGTCGACGCTGCAGGGCGGCGTGCCATCGTCCAGATCGCCCCCCCGCGGCAGATTCGCGACTGCCACACCCACCGAGCGCGGCAGCGCCGTTGCCAGTCGCCCTACCGAAAGCGGCGTTGCGCCGGCATGAGGAAAAAAAACAAAAGTAGGCTGACCCTGCGACGCACTACGCACCCGCAACATCCATTGCATGTGTCGTGTGCTGCTCTCTTGCTTGTTTTCCACCACATAAGCCATACGACCCCGTTGTTCGACAAGTTGTAGCAATGACCCAGCATTCTAGTTAGTCGAAGCAATATTGTCACAGTTTTATTATTTGGATATTAATTCTTTCTTTTAGATTAATATTCAGAATAAACATTGAAATAAACTGATACATCACAATTCAGAATACATGCTAGGGACATAATGGGCGATCAAGCTGACTTCATGGACCGCTACGCAGAAGATGGGGTCGTCTGCATACGCAAGGCATTTTCAGACGAATGGGTCGAGCTGGCTCGCCAGGGCATAGAAAAAAACATCGCCCAACCCAGTCCGTTTTTCCGACGGCTGGACGACGGCGACGGCGCCTTCCTGTCTGATTGCTGGTCGCGGCGCCATATTCCGGAATTCGAACAGCTCTGCCAGACATCCCCCGCCGCCCGCATTGCCTCCACCGCGCTGGCGTCCAGCCATGTGCGCCTTGCGCAGGACACCTGGTTCGTCAAACAACCAGGCACATCGGAACGCACTCCCTGGCACCACGACACCGCCATTCAAGGCCCCTTCTGTTCGATCTGGGTGGCTCTGGATCCCATTCCGCGCACGGCCACGCTGGAGTTCATACGGGGTTCACACAAGTGGGGCAAAATCCTCATGCCCAAGTCTTTCTTTGAAAATCCGGCGCTGCGCTCGGCGGCCGATGCCTATTACTCTGAATTCCACGGCGACCGCTCGCGCAGCGACGCCGATCTGTTCGGCCAGGTTCCCGATATCGAAGCAGACCGAAAAGCGTATGACATCGTCGCTTGGGACATGGAGGCAGGCGATTGCCTGCTGTTCGACGCCCGCACCGTTCACGGCGCCCCCGGTAATCAAACCAGTCATCCAGTACGTCGCTTCGTTACGCGCTGGATCACGAACGACGCCTTCGTGGCGCCGCACGCGCAAGATCTGATCGATGCTCTTGATCGCGCAGGGCTTGCTGCCGGACTGCGCCTGGGCGGACCCATACAGGGCGAACTATTTCCGGAGTTCAGCTTTGGCGCCACGGGCTAAATGTCGCTTAAGCGAATGACAAAAAAACAATTTTGTTACTAGTGTTGTCTATTTCAACATGATCCGAATACACTCGGTATCTCCAAGCACGGCTTCGTAGTTACAAAATCAAGCGAATTCGGCTTGGTGCTTGCAGCTCCTGTAGTCAAATATTCCTTCATGGAGATACATCACTATGGCCGAAATGTTTCTAACCATAACTCGTGCAAACATCAAAGCAGGCAACGAAAAAGAAGCCCGCGCTTTGCTCGAAAAATCGCTGCTTCCCAACGACGGTTCCAAACCTGGCGACCACATCCCCGGCCTGATCGGCTTCGGTCTTATGCGTTCCAAGAAAGACCCATCCACCTTCGGCCTGGCCACTGTCTGGAAAGACGAAGCCTCGTTCGATGCACTGTCCAGCAACCCGAATGCAAAGACGGGCGGACACTGGGTCGAAAAATTCAAAACCTTTACAGAAGGTGCTGTTAAGGGCGAAGGCTTCTACATAGAAAGTCTGTAATCGTTTCACGAGCACGCAGAATCTTGCGTGCCTGCTCGCACAAACCGGGCAGGCACGCCAGAACCGCAGCGCGCTCCTCCGGCCGTGCTTACGCACATCCGCCAAGCTGGATACGCTCATGACCGCAACACCATCTCCCAACGGCGCCGGTTCATTGCAGCGCCCTGACGCAGCTGAAAAACCTGTTGTGCGCCCCATCGAGGACGCCTACCCCCTGACCCGAATACAGCAAGCCTTACTGGTCCGTTGCCTCGCCTATCCCGACCAGCCGCTGTACACAGGACAATGGTGGGCGGTGCTGGACGGGGAGCTTGACGAACAGGCCTTTTGCGCGGCCTGGCAAGGCGTCGTCGACCGTCATACCGCCCTGCGTAGCGGCTTCCACTGGGACCTCAAAGATCACCCTTTCCAGGTCGTACACCGACTATCCGCCTTACCCATCGCACGACACGACTGGAACGGTGCGGCAAACTGGCGCGCGCAACTTGACGCCCTGCTGGCGCAAGACCGTGACCAAGCCTTCGACATCAAGAAACCTCCGCTCATGCGCCTGGCCCTTGTACGGCTGGCGCC
>DATCYE010000368.1:0-12001 GCA_036570485.1 Pusillimonas sp.
GGACTGATCCTGGCTGGCGGCCAGATTCCCCGCTATGGTGGGCAACGACACATTGGCAATGCTGATGTCCAGAACCTGCATAAAGGTGCCGAGACACAGGCCGACGGTGGCCAGCGCCAGGCTGGCTGGCCTGAATCCGTCGGTTGTCCGGTTTGCTGTGGAAGACATGGTAGCCTTGATTCTAGCTTGCCTGCATGATTTCCGGCTTACAGATTTCCGGCTTACACGGAAACGGCCGAGAGGCCTGTTCGCCCCTCAATACACGAGCACCAACCCCCGGCCCGCCGCGAACAGCACCTCGGGCACACCTACGCCTGGCGATCACCGCCGTGGCGCATGCGCCATTCATGACGCGCCACGATCCCCGCGCACAGCAGCGTCCCCAGGGCCAGCAAATACCACGTGATGGCATACCCCAGGTGATGATTGCGGAAATGCAGCTTGGTGAGTCCGCCGATTGGCAAGGCGTTCGCGCTCTGCCCCGCATCGCTGTCAACGAAGTACGGCGCCACCCGGTCAGCCGGCAGCCCGCTTGCCATGGCAATAGCGGATACATCACGCGAATACCATTGGCCGACCGCGGGCTTGTTCGATCGTAAAAATCCGCCGCCCGCTTCGGAAAAACGCAACAGGCCAGTCAGGGTGACGCGGCCCGTTGGCGCGTACACCTTGGTCAACGCCGGCGTGCCGGGAATATCGCCGGGGATATAGCCGCGATTGACCAGTACGATAAAACCTCTATCCGTCGCCAGCGGCGCCATCACCCAGTAGCCATAGCCTTGCTTGCTGGTGCCGTGCACAAGCACCTGCTTGCCCGCAAGAAAACGTCCCTTGAGGCGGACGTGCAAGTATTGCAACCGGCCTTCCCGGATACGCGGCCACGCTTTCGGTCCGGGGGCCGCGACGGGGACCGCATGGGCCCGCGCGGTGACGTCGTGGATAAGGGCCAGCTTCCAGCCCAGGCGGTGCGCCTGCCAGTTGCCCAACAAAATAAACCCGACAAATGCGGCGGCCGCCAGCGCCATCCAAAGACCAAACCAGGTTCGGCGGCGTGTTGGCGCCGCCTCGCCCGATGCCCGTCTCACTGCCCTCGGGCCTGCTGCTGGTATTGCGGCGACATGGGCATCATGTTGGCATTTTCGTTGTACATGACCCAGATCGACGCCCCCAACACGATAACCACCAAAATACCCATGAAGATGAAGGCCAGCATGTTCCAGCCACCCTCTGAACGCGTATCGAGATGCAGGAAATAGACAATGTGCACGACGATTTGCACGGCGGCCAAGGCCAGCACCACGATAATGGTGATCACGCTGTTTTCGATCACGTCATCCATGACCAGCCAGAACGGAATGATGGTAAGGATGGCCGCCAGCACAAACCCGGTCAGGTAACCGCGCAGGCTGCCGTGATGCGCGCGCACGCCATCGTCATGCCCGTCATGCCCGTCATGCATGGGAACACCACCGGGTAAAGACGATTGGCCGGACTGGGACGAATGATTCATCGCAATACCCCCACCAGATAGACATAGCTGAACACGCCGACCCAGACCAGATCCAGAAAATGCCAGAACATGCTGAGGCATTGCAAGCGGCGCACGCTGACTGCGTTGATGCCATAACGGCCCAACTGCACCATCAGCACGATCAGCCACAGGATGCCGAACGTGACGTGCAAGCCGTGCGTCCCCACCAGCGCAAAGAACGACGACAGGAAGGCGCTGCGATCGGGGCCGGCTCCCCGGGCGATCATGTCCATGAATTCGTGGATTTCCAAACCCACGAAGGCCGCCGCCAAAAGGCCGGCCACGGCCAGCCAGCCCAGCATGGCGGCCTTGTTCCTGCGCGCCATCGCCAACATGGCAAACCCGAACGTCACCGACGACACCAGCAGCAAGGCCGTGTTGAGCGCCAACCCGGGCAGGTCGAGCACCTGAGCCCCCGAGGGGCCGCCCGCGTAGTTGGTGCCGAGCACCGCATTGGCGGTAAACAGCCCCGCGAAGATGAAGCAATCGCTCATCAGGTAAATCCAGAACCCGATCAACGACCCGTTTTGCGGCGCCGGTTCGTCCCGGCAATAGAAGGCGGATGGGGAATCCTCGGCGTGGGCTACGGTGGTATTCATGCAACGGCACCTTGTGTCTCCGGCTGCCAGTTGCCGGTGTGCTCGGCCCGACTCACTTCATCGGCGGGTATATGGTAGTCGCGGTGGTAATTGAAAGAGTGGGCGATCGTCACGGCAATGATGCCCACGAACGACACGGCCGCCAGCCACCATATGTACCAGGTCATCGCAAACGCGAAAATGAAGGCCAACGCGCCGATAATCACGCCGGCTGCCGTGTTCCTGGGCATGTGGATGGCGTGAAAGCCTGTTTTCGGGCGCTGGGCGCCGCGCTCTTTCATGTCCCACCAGGCATCGCGTTCGTGTATTTGCGGAATGAAGGCGAAGTTGTATTCCGGCGGCGGCGAGGACGTCGACCACTCCAGCGTGCGACCGCCCTCCCAGGGATCATTGCCCACGGCATAGGCTTCGCGTCGGCGGATGCTGACGTAGATTTGTACCAAAAAGGCAAGAATGCCCAGAAGAATCAGAAATGCGCCGAACGCGGCAACAATGAACCAGGGCTGCAGGCTCAAGTCGCTAAAGTGGCTTAACCGCCGCGTCACGCCCATCAGGCCAAGGATGTACAACGGCCCAAAGGCGACCCAGAAACCGACAAGCCAGAACCAGAACGTCATCTTGCCCCAGAATTCATCGAGCTTGAAGCCAAACGCTTTGGGGAACCAGTAGTTGATGGCGGCAAACACGCCGAAGACGACACCCCCGATGATCACATTATGAAAGTGCGCCACCAGGAACAAACTGTTGTGCACCAGAAAATCGGTCGGCGCGACCGACAGCATGACGCCGGTCATGCCGCCGATGCTGAACGTGAACAAGAACCCCATCGACCACATCATTGGCACGGTGAAGTGCACGCGCCCCCGGTACATGGTGAACAGCCAGTTGAAGATTTTTACCCCGGTGGGTATGGCGATGATCATGGTGGTCAACGAGAAGAACGAGTTGACATCGGCCCCCGAACCCATCGTGAAGAAGTGGTGCAGCCAAACCAGGTAGGACAGGATCATGATGGCGACGGTGGCGTAGACCATGGACGAGTAGCCAAACAGCGGTTTGCGCGAGAACGTCGGAACGATTTCCGAATACACGCCAAAAAGCGGCAAGACCAGGATGTACACCTCCGGGTGGCCCCATATCCAGAACAGGTTGATATACAGCATGACGTTGCCGCCATACCCGTTAGTAAAGAAATGCATACCCAGATAGCGATCCAGCGTCAGCAGGAAGAGCGATACCGTCAGAAGCGGAAAAGACGCGACGATCAATCCGCTGGTGCACAGCGTGGTCCAACTGAATACCGGCATCTTCATCATGCTCATGCCGGGCGCGCGCATCTTGATGATGGTGACCAGGAAGTTGATGCCCGTCAGCAAGGTACCCACGCCGGATAGCTGCAAGCCCCAGATGTAATAGTCCACGCCCGGGCCCGCGCTTTGCTGAATTTCGGAAACGGGCGGGTAGCCCATCCATCCCGCGGTCGAGAAACTGCCGACAAACAGCGACGTCATGAACAACACCGCGCCGCCGAATGTGAACCAGAAGCGCAGGTTGTTGAGAAACGGAAATGCCACGTCGCGCGATCCGATCTGCAGCGGCATGACGTAGTTCATCAGGCCCACGATATACGCCATCGCCACGAAAAAGATCATGATCGAGCCGTGCGCGCTGAAGATCTGATCATAATGATGCGGCGGCAAATAGCCCATGTTCGCGCCAAAAGCCACCGCCTGCTGTGAACGCATCATGATGGCGTCGGAGAAGCCGCGCAGCAGCATCACCGTGCCCAGAATCATGTACATGATTCCCAGCTTTTTGTGATCCACCGAGGTGAGCCATTCTTTCCATAGATAGCCCCACTTGCGCTTCCAGGTAATCGCCGCCAGAATGGCCAAACCGATGATGGCTACGACAAGAAAGGTGTACTGGACAATACGGTCTTCCGGCCCGCTTCCCAGCGGCAGCGAGTCAAGGGAAAGGCGCCCAAACAGGGAATCCCATGGTACGGATTGATCAGGCAGCATGGTTGTAGTCTCGGGAAATCGGGTCAGTGCGAACTCTGATCATCGGCGGCCTTCGTATGGTCTATTTGATTCATATCGCCCATTTGGCTCATATCGCTCATCTGGTGCATGTCGCCCATTTGGCTCATGCACATTTGGCCGGGATCCACGCAACGATTGAGGATGCGGGAGTACAGGTCGGGAGTAAAACGCGCGTAGTAGCGCACCGGGTCGGCTCGGGTCGGTTGCTGTAGGTGGTCGTACGATTTGCGGTCGAGGTCGCTCCCCTGGGCGCGAACCTTGGCCACCCACTGCTTGAAATTCTGCGTGGTCATGCCATGGAAGCTAAAGCGCATGTCCGTGAACCCGGCGCCGCTGTAGTTGGCTGAAAAGCCCTTGTACACACCGGGCTTGTTGATCACCGCGTGTAGCTGCGTCTGCATGCCCGGCATGGTGTATATCTGCCCCGCCAACGCCGGCACAAAGAATGAATCCATCATTGTTGACGAAGTAAGCCTGAACCGGATCGGCCGATTGACCGGCGCGGCCAGCTCGTTGACCGTGGCGATCCCGTACTGTGGGTAGAAAAACAACCATTTCCACTCCAGCGACACCACGTTGACCTCGAGCGGCTTGACGCCGGCCGGCACGGGTTTGTCTTTGGCGTAGTGCGTCAGCGGGCGATAGGGATCGAGTTGATGGGTTCCAATCCAGCTTATCGCACCCACCGCAATGATGATCAGCAGCGGCCAGGCCCAGACCAGCAGTTCGATCTGCGGCGAATGATCCCACTTGGGGTCATAGTTGGCCTTTACGTTCGACGCCCGGTAGCGCCACGCGACGACCGCGATCGTGATGAGCACCGGCACAATGATCGACGCAAGAATGATCGTGGTGATGATCATGACGTCGCGTTGCTGGCGTGCCACATAGCCGCTGGGGTTAAGCAACACCATGTTGCAGCCGCCAAGCACCAGCACAAGAGGAATCAGAAGGGCACCGCGTAAGTGTTTCACTCGCATGGACGAACCAGGAAAAGACGCTGAAGCCATTATTCGGCCAGTTAGAATTAAATAGCCGGAAAGTTTTTCCAGTATAATGACAGATGATGACTTTTGGGACAGTACAAGCTTAAAAACGTTCGTAAATTGACAAAAAAAGAAAGCTGAAAGGCGGCGCAACGGCCGTTTTACGCCGCTGGTGTCCGAATCCGCTTTTTTTTCCGCAATCGGAACTTTCCGGCGCTCGGCAAGGTCTCTTGTACGAAGTCTCGTAGAGAAAAGGGGTGGCGCGCACGGACGAAGCCGAGCAACGTCATACTGTAGCGGCGTCAAGGCGCGCTATCGCACTCAACGGAAACAGCATGCCGAACAGTCACACCCAAACCGTCAATCCATCGGCCCATTTACAGTATGGGTCCGCTCATGCGCGGGAAATCACGGCCAGCGATATTGCTGTCGGTGTGGTCGTCGGGCGCACCGTGTCGTTTTTCGATCTGTTCGTGTTCGGCATTGCCTGTGTAATGGTGTTCCCGGAGGTATTTTTTCCATTCGTCAACCAGACGGACGGCATGTTCTATTCCTTCGCCATCTTCGCGCTGGGCTTTATCGCCCAACCATTCGGCTCGGTGTTTTTCATGCTGGTGCAACGGCACTTTGGGCGAACGACCAAGCTGACCATTGCGTTGTTCCTGCTCGGTTCGACCACGGTCGGCATCGCCTTTCTGCCTAGCTACGCGTCTATCGGAAGCGCGTCCATCGTGGTGCTGACCATTTTGCGCCTTGGTCAAGGCCTTGCCGTCGGTGGTAGCTGGAACGGACTGGCATCGCTGCTGGCAATGAAGGCGCCACGCAATCACCGCGGCTGGTACGCTTCGATTCCGCAACTGGGTGCGCCGATCGGCTTTATCGTGGCCGCGGGTCTGTTCGCCTATATCTGGTCAACGCTCTCTCACGCCGAATTCATCGCCTGGGGATGGCGATACCCCTTCTTCACGGCTTTCGCCGTCAATGTGGTGGCGTTGTTCGCCCGCTTGCGCCTGGTGGTAAGCCCGGAATACACGGTGGAGTTCAGGCAGCGCGATCTCGTGCCTTCGCCCGTCGGTGAACTGCTGCGCACACAAAGCAAACCGGTAGTGCTGGGCGCCCTTGCACCGCTGGCCAGTTACGCGCTTTTGAACCTGGTGACCATCTTCACGCTTTCCTGGGCTTTATTGTTTACCGAACAGTCCGCGGCCAGTTTCCTGCTGGTGCAAATCGTCGGCGCTCTCATTGCAATACCATGCATGCTGGCGTCCGGCTGGATCGCGGACCGCCTGGGGCGCCGCATTACACTTGGCCTGTTTGCAACCCTCATTGCCGTATACAGTGGCTGGACGGCGGTGTTGCTGGTCGGAGGCCGAATCGAAAGCTACTTGTTCATCATCATTGGCTTTGCCTTGCTCGGGTTCTCGCACGCTCAGTCCTCCGGGGTGGTGACGGCCAGCTTTCGCCCCGAATTCCGTTACGCGGGCGCCAGCATCAGTTCGGATCTTAGCTGGCTGCTGGGCGCCGGTTTTGCGCCAATCGTCGCGCTTTGGCTGGCCACGCACCTGGCCGTCGGCTACGTGGGCCTGTACCTGCTTTCGGGGGCGGTGTGCACGTTGGCGGCGCTTTGGATCAGCAGAAGGCTGGGCGGGTTGCCGGATAACACAATTTAAATGCTCCCAACCATAATACGTGGCGCTTCAGTTCTTCATGCCATTGAGTGAACCGCACCCATAGTTATCAGTGCCGTTTTATCCAACCTCATCCGCCACCGGCTCACAGTATCCGCCGGTTCTGCGCCGCATACAACGCCGCCGAAATACCCACCACGGTTATCCCTAGAAAAAGCGGCATGGCGAATCGCCACGACCCGTAATAGTCGCGCAGCACACCGAACAGCCACGGACCAACTGATGCGATCGTGTAACCGACAAACTGCGTGAGGGAAGCCAAGCGTAGCGCCGCGCGAGACGTGTTGGCACGCAGTACGATCATCAACAGACCAATACTAAAGGTGCCGCCTTGGCCCAGGCCCAACAAAATCACGCTGGGCACAACCCATGAAGGCGGAGCTTGCATGCAGCCGAAGAACCCGCCAAGGGCCACCAGGTACATTACCGTCACGGCAACGCGTTGATCATGCCCTCTGGTGGCGAGCCAGACGCCGCCGAGAGCGGTAAACAATTGAGCAGCCATCAACATCGAAAGCATGCTGCCTGCCGACACCTCGTTTAAACCCCGTACGACCAAGATGGTCGGCAGCCAAGCCGTGACGCTTTGCGACAGGAAAGACTGCAGGCCCATGTGGATGCATAGAGCGATTGCCAAAGGGTGGCGGAACAAAGAGCTTTCCAACGACGGCAAAGGATCTCTCTTCGCTTGGCGATCCGAAACCGGGCAATACCACCATATGACGCTGCATAACAGTGCGGGAAGAGCCCACACCAAAAAAGCGCGGGACCATTGATCGGCCAACACGTGGCTTAAAGGGCCGGCCGTGCCGGCCGCCAACGCTCCCCCCAGGCAAATGGCAAAACTTAGCGCAGCGGTACTGCATGCTCGACGATGTGCGGGAAGTTCTTTGATGACGCTCGGCACAAGCGCGTTGGCTACACCCAGACTAACGCCGATGAGTACCGTACCGGACCAGAGGGCCGCCGCATCATAGTTCGACAGCGCGGACAGTGACCGCACCAAAATCCCCAGCGCAAGCACGGCAAGCGACAAAGAGATGGCACGGGATGTCGTTAATCGACGGACCAGGACAAAGGCAAAGGGCGACGATATCCCAAGTAGAAGAACCGGCAAAGAGATCAGCAGGCCCGCGGTGCTGGAAGACAAAGAAAGATCTAACTGAACGGCCTGTAGGAGCGGCGAAACACTTACAATGGCCGGACGTAGATTGATCCCTGCGAACACAATAGCCACAACCGTCAGCCATCGTGCGGGCAATGTCTCTGTTGTCATTCTTGACACGCCGCCCCAATGGCGGCGAGGATTCACTGTTGAATAGACGTGGCCAGGCTGACGGGCCGAAAGATAGGTAATGGGTATTTCCGCACGGACTCGGGATCGTTTGCAAGCTCTACCCGCATCCCCGAATACGGACTATCGCTCAATACACGGGCCAACATGCCAACCCCCTCTTCGAGCATTATTTCGGCCAGCGTCAGGGGGACGTCGTCAGCGAAAGAAGGATGATTGGGCCGGTGGACCAGGCTATAGGAAATAATTTTCCCGAATCCCGACGCCTCAATCCACTCCAGCGAATCACTCCAGCAGCTTGGGCACATCGGGCGCGGATAAAAGTTCAACTTCTTGCATGCGCAGCACTTCTGAAGCATCAGGCGGCCTCGCCGCCAGCCTTCAAGGTAGCCTGCATTGTCCGTGTCCTCAACGGCCTGAGGATAAGATGTTTCGGCGACACTCATTGCGCTTTCTCCAGGATAACCGCGCTGCTCGATAACCCATGGCCGAATCCGACCATGCCATAACCGGATACCAGGCCGCAGCAAGCCGCTTCGACCTGGAAGCCTCCCCCCTCGTGGCGCAACTGACGCACCGCCTCGACCAGCCCAATCATGCCTCCTCCCGCGCCGGCCTGCCCGCAAGAGAGTTGGCCGCCGTTTGTATTTAGCGGAAAGCTGCCGTCGAAAGCAAAATCGTTTTGTTCCAGGAAGGCACCGACTTCGCCTTTGTCACAAAATCCGAGGTCTTCGAGCTGGATCGCCACCATGATCGGATAGTCGTCATAGGCTTGAACGAAATTCATCTGCGCATGTTCGCGCGATGCGTCGACGAACAGCTTTTCTTGAAAGCACTCCCAACCGCCGCGCAGCGGCGCGATTTCACCCACCGGATGATTATGCTGTTCGTAGCCCGATAGAATCCTGACGCCGCGACCCGGTCCCACTCTATCAAGAGCCGTCACGATGACCGCCTCGGCGCCGGCGCAAGGCAAAACGCAGTCGTACAACCCGATGGGATCGGCAATGACCCGGGCCGACAGATAGTCCTCGAGCGTAAGAGGGCCTCGAAGCAGCGCGTTGGGGTTCGCCTGCGCACTACGGCGTTGTCCGACCGAAATACGTCCCAATTGTTCACGTCTCGTTCCGTAGGTTTCCATATGCTTTCGCTGGATAATGCCAAACAGTCCGTTGGCGCCCCCGAAACCATTAGGGGTCGCGTAGTTGCGCAACGCAACGTGGAACTGATCCATCAGCTTGTAGTGGCCGGCAATGTCGTAGTTGTCGCCCGCCAGGCATAAAATGGTTGTGGCATGCCCCGCTTCAATGGCCCTTACGGCATTTAGAACCGCGGCAACCGGGCCGGCGCCGCCGGCGGTGCCGTAGTAGGCCCAACCGACTGGAATTCCAAACTGCTCCGAAAGCGTCACCGCGTTGTCTGGCGGCAGGACGAACGAGCAGACGGATATGCCATCGATATCCGTTTTCTTCAGCCCCGAACTGTCCAGGGCTGCGCGGGCCGACTCCGCCAATAGAGATATAAGCGTTTGATCGGTTTTCTTGTGATAGGCGGACTGTCCGTAGCCGACGATACCTACTTCCTGTGTCAGCGCGGAATGCCCGGCCTGCTGAGAGTCTTTCATATCACTCCAATTTCCTTAAGGTGTTCCAGATCCGCCTGGCCTAAACCGGCTAGCCGACCAAAAATTTCTTCGTTGTCCTCGCCCATTTTCTTGCCGGCCCAGCGAATCCCGCCCGGTGTTGCGCTTAATTTGGGTACCGGGGCCGGCATGCGCAGCATTCCCAACTCCGAATCCGGCACGGATGCAATAGCCTGGCGCGCGGCATAGTGCTCGTTGTTGAAAATCGCTTCGATGTCCATGACCGGCCCAGCCACCACGCCGTTCGTATCGAAGGCGTGCAGTACGTCGTTGAGGCTGTGGCTCGCTACCCAGTCGGAAACTATTTTGTCGATGGCGTCACGGTTCGACACACGTCGCGACATGTTTTGGAATCGATCGTCGCCGAGCAGATCAGGGCGTTCCATGGCGGCTAGCAGGTTCTGGAAAATACGTTGCGAGCCGCAGCTTACGGCGACATATGAATCGTCGGCCGTGCGATACACGTTACGCGGCACGTCTTCTTCCATTTGGTTGCCCAGCAGCGGCTTTTTCTGTCCCGTTTGGTCATAGCGCAGAGCAACGGACTCGACGATGCGAAACAACGGTTCGAAGAGGCTGACGTCCACGACCTGGCCCTTGCCGCTACGCACGCGGTGGTGAATTGCGGCTAACGCGCCAAACGCGCCGAAAATACCGGCCAGGTAGTCCCCCATGGGAAAGGCCGATACAGAAGGTCCGGTTTGTGGAAAACCGGTAAACGACGCCAGGCCACTGAACCCTTCAGCGATGGTCGCGTAGCCACCGCGCTGTGAGAATGGGCCGGTTTGACCGTAGCCGCTGACTCGAACCCAGACGATATGAGGAAATTCCTTGGCCAGTTCCTCGGGGCCGAGGCCCCAGCGCTCCAGCGTCCCGGGCTTGAAGTTTTCGATAACGATGTCGGTGGAGCCAAGAAGCTTCAATACTATTTCCCGCCCCTCCGCACGCGAAATATCCAGTGAAACCAGATTCTTGTTCCGCGCCATGCTTTTCCACCACAAGGGTGCATTATCCTTGTGCGGCGGCCACTCCCGCAATGCGTCGGGTTTACCTGGTTTCTCCAGCTTGATTACGGTGGCTCCGAAGTCGGCGAGCATCGTGCCAACAAACGGGCCCGCCAACATCGAACCCAGCTCGAGGACGCGGACATCGTTTAAGGGGCCCGCCTGCGCCGACTTGTTGCTATTGCCTTGCATTTCTCTGCTCCATAGGTAAATACATGAACCCCTTCAACCGGAATTCACCTTGTCAATGCCCACTATCCAGTCGATAACCAGCACAATGACGATAGCCACATAAATCGTCGAGGCCGACACGGCCGCTATCATGGGGTCGATCGAGTACTGGACGTAGTTGAAAAGTTTGACTGGCAGCGGCAGCAAAGCGGAAGTCGAATTAAAAATGCTCAGTTCGACATTTACCCACGAGATGATCAGACCAAAAAGCGCGCCGGCAATGACCCCGGACTTTACGAGCGGCAAGGTCACCAGGAAAAATGTCTGCAAGCGGCTCGCCCCGAGGTCTTGGGCGGCTTGCTCAAGATTGGCCTGAAAGCCGCTCAGCGAAGCGAATGTCGTGCGCACTATGTACGGGATTACAAGCACCGTGTGTCCGATATACAAGGCCGTCCAGGTTCTCGCAATGCCTATCTGCGACGCGAATTGAAGCAGTGCCGCGCCGATGACGATGGTCGGCAGTACCAGGGGGGAAAGGAACAGGCCCGCGATGACGCTGTTCGCCCTCGATTTGGTGCGCGACAGAACCAAAGCGACCGGAACCCCTAGCACAAGCGCGGTGACCGTTGCGCTAACGGAAAGCCCCGCACTGAGCAAAATTGAATCTATATAGGACGGGTCGAGCAGGAACTGTTGATACCAGTGCAATGTAAAGCCATGGGGAGGGAAGGCCAGGTACTCGGTCTTCGTGAACGAAACCGCCACGATCACGAACAAGGGCATAACCAGGAACACGCTTGCCAGCATGCAGAACCCGTGAAGAAGCCATCGGCCCGGCGAGACAAAGGTTTTCATGTGGCAGCCTCGCGAACGGTTTTTCGGCCGCGCGGCTTGCCAACCAATAAATACAGCGTGATAAGCCCGAGCGTCGTGATCAGAAGAGCAACTGACAGCGCCGCGCCAAACCGGCAATCAAAAATCGTCGCATACTGCTGGAATATCAGCATCGACATGACGGTTTTCTTGCCGCCGCTGAGCATG
>DATCYE010000369.1:0-6275 GCA_036570485.1 Pusillimonas sp.
GCCAACACCCACGCCCAGCGAGTTGGCAATCTGATTGCCCAGCACGACAGAGAAGCTGCCGGGAACCAGGGCATCCAGGCGACCGGCTATCATCTGCCCGGCCACATCGGACACCGCGCTTTCCAGGGCTGGATCGATGCCGCGTATCTGCACGCCGCTAAGCGCCTCGCCGCGCACTATCATGCCCTGTGCGGCCACGAAAGGCGCCGTACCTTGAACCTCAGGGTTTTTCTTGGCCATATCGGCGATTTTTTGCCATTCCGACAAGGCCTGTTCGGCCCCCATGCGCGGCACATACAGTTCGATGTGCGGCAGCACGGACAGCATGCGGTCGCGCACCTGCGTCTGGAATCCGTTCATGACCGAAAGGACGACGATCAGCGCCGCCACGCCCAGCGCTATACCCGCCATCGAACTGGCAGCAATAAACGACACGAAACGGTCGCCCCGCCCTCCTCGGCGCCGGGATCGCGCAAGACCCGCATAGCGGGCACCTATCCACAATTCATAAGACATCGTTAAAGCCACCGTTTCCCATTAACACTACAATCCAGGAATGCGAATCGTACTACCTGGCGCATTGCCCGACCCTCGCGAAGCGCGCGAACTGACCACTTACCTTGCCTCTACCGCCCCCACCCTGTTGGGATGGCTGCAGCGCGGCCGTGCTACTGCGACCCCGGCCGACCCGGCTGACGCAGGCTGCACGCCCCTGGAACAATGGCAGTTGGCTGTTTGCGGCTTTCAGCCACAGACCGGGCAAAACCTGGCCGCCGGACTGGGGCCCTTGCTGGCAGCCGATGCAACCGAACCGAATCAGCCCGTATGGCTGGCCGAACTGGTTCATGTATCGCCGTCCCGCGATGGTGCCGCCTTGCTGCCCGCACACGAACTGGCCATTACGCCAGACCAGAGTGTAGCCTTGTTCGATTCAGTGCAAACGCTGTTTTCCGAAGCCGGTTTCATACTGAAACCCGGCGATACCGATCACTGGCGCATCCACCTGCCGCAAGAATACGCACCGCAATGCGCCAGCCCGGCGCTGGTGGCCACAAGCTCGGTCAACGACTGGTGGCCGCAGGATCTAGCCGCCCGCCCCTGGCGCCGGCTGGTCAACGAAGTACAAATGCTGTGGTACGAGCATCCCGTTAATCAAGAGCGCTATAAACAAGGGCTGGTCCCCATCAATAGCGTCTGGTTATTCGGCGGCGCAAGGTCTGCTCAAATAAAGTCCATGCCTCTTGCCGATACACGGATACACGGCGACCTGCTGGCGCCCAGCATTGCGCACGATTGGGGCGGCTGGCTGGCGGCATTGGGCCAGTTGGAAGAGCGCGTATTCAAACCGATGGCCCAAACGTCCGGCCTCTGGCCCGAAATCGTGCTGCTCGGCAGCGACCGCTACGTGCAGATCAAACCCTGGGCACTGGGTCGATGGAAAAACTGGCTGCCTGGCGGCCGCAACACATGGAGAAGCTGGTGGTCACCCCAAAGCTAAGTACCCGCCCTACTGATTTCGAAGCGGCAAAAGCACTGGAGGCCGCCGGCATCCATCCTCTGCTATCGCGCCTTTGGGCTGCGCGCGGTGTACGCAACGCCAGCGAGACACAGCTTATTTGGGCCGCCATGATCCCCCCGGGCCAACTCACCCACGTCCAACAGGCCGCCGCCGTGCTGGCCGACGCCATACAGGCGCGCCGCAAGCTCTTGATCGTGGCCGACTACGATTGCGACGGCGCCACCGCCTGCGCAGTCGGTCTACGAGCCCTGCGCGGCATGGGCGCGGTGGTGGACTTTTTGGTGCCCAACCGTTTCGAAACGGGCTACGGGCTGTCGCCCGCTGTGGTCGATTTGGCGCTGCGGCATCCGGCCGGCAAGCCCGACATGCTGATCACCGTCGATAACGGCATCGCCAGCATAGACGGCGTCGAGGCGGCGCGGCAGGCCGGTATCGACGTTGTCATCACCGATCACCACCTGCCGGGCGACACCTTGCCCAAGGCGCTGGCCATCGTCAATCCCAACCAGCCGGGCTGCGGCTTTCCATCCAAGAACCTGGCAGGCGTGGGCGTTATTTTCTATCTGATGCTGGCGCTGCGTGCCGAGCTGCGCCAGCGCGGCGTCTATGCCGCCGACGGCGGGCCGCGCCTGGATAATCTGGCCGACCTGGTCGCGCTGGGTACGGTGGCTGATGTCGTCAAGCTGGACGCCAATAACCGCTTGCTAGTCACCCAAGGCCTGCAAAAAATGCGCGCCGGACGCATGCAAGCCGGCCTGCGCGCCCTGTTTGCAGTAGCCGGGCGCGAGCCTCGACAGGCGAGCGGCTTCGACCTGGGCTTTGCTTTGGGTCCGCGCATCAATGCCGCCGGCCGGCTGGCCGATATGAGTATAGGCATACACTGCCTGACCACGGACGACGAAGGCCAGGCCCTGGAGCTGGCCCGCCAGCTGGACACCATCAATCAGGAAAGGCGCGGCATCGAGGCCACCATGCGCGAAGAAGCGCTGACTGCCATCGCCGCGTCCGAACCCACCATGGGTGCAAGCGTCTGCGTATACCACCCCGACTGGCATCAGGGCGTAGTCGGACTGGTGGCCTCGCGCCTGAAAGAAACCTATTGGCGCCCGACGCTGGCCTTTGCCCGATCGGATGCGGGCGAGCTGCGCGGCTCGGGCCGCTCCATACCCGACGTGCATCTGCGCGACGTGCTCGATCTGGTTTCCAAGCGCCATCCGGGCATTATTTTGAAATTCGGCGGCCACGCCATGGCGGCCGGCCTTAGCCTGCGCGAAGACGCCTACGACGTGTTCGTGGACGGCTTCGACGCCGCCGTGCGCGAGCTTAGCGGCCGTGCCAGTTTCGACCCGGTTATAGAAACCGACGGCTCGCTGGAAACAGGCTACGCCAATGCCGAAGTGGCGGGACTACTGCAACAGCAGGTATGGGGTGCCGGTTTTCCCGCACCGGTCTTTCGCGACACCTTTTATGTGCGCCAGCAAAGGCTGCTAAAAGAAAAACAACTAAAGCTTAGCCTGGAGCGGGGCCACCAACGCTTTGACGCCATCTGGTTCAATCACGCCGACATGCTGCCCGAGCATATCGACGCCGCCTACCGGCTGGATCAAAACACCTGGAACGGCATGGTGTCGGCACAATTGATCATCGAATACGCCAGCGAGTCGCTGGGCTGAATGGATGACGAACTTGGCTAAGCGGGCTGCCGGGCTGGCAAGGTCGCCAGCAACAAGCCTGTCAGCGCAATGGCGAAGGCAAGCACCTGCATCCCCGTCAAGGTTTCACCCAGGAACAGCACGCCCACCAATGCGGCACTGATAGGCAGCATGACCGTAAATACGCCGGCGCGCGAGGCCGGAATCGATTTCAAGCCGGTCATCCACAGCCACACCGTCCAGACACTGGCCGCCAGGGCATAAAACAACAGCAAAGCCCACATCTGCACGGGTACCGCGGTGAAGTCGAAATGCAGTGCGGTATACAGCCCCATGGGCGTCATCAGTACGAAACCCCACAGATTGATAACGGCGCTGATGCGCTTGGGGCTTAGCACCGCTGTCAGCTTCTTGCCTATGACGGCATACGCCCCTTCGCATAGAACCGCTCCGAAAATCAGTATATTGCCCAACCAGGCAAGCTCCTGCTGCGCGCCCGCCTCGGGCAAACCAGGCGTCGCGCCGGCCTGCGCCAGCGACAGCAGACCTATGCCCAAAGCGCCGCAGGCCACCGCCGCCCAGATGCGCGGGCCGATCTGCTCTTTCAGGAAAATCCAGCTCATCACGGCGACCATGGCCGGGATAGCCGACATAATCACTCCAGCCGATACGGCACCGGTCAGGCTTACGCCCAGTATCATGCAAAGCGTGAACAGAAAGTTGCCCAGGAAAGATTCCAGGAAAATCAATCTGCGGGTTTGCGGGGACAGAACCGGTTCGGTTTTGGGCTTGCGCAACCAGCGCAACATGGCGATGCCGCCTATGCCGAAACGCAACCAACCCAGAAGAAATACCGGCAGCACCATAGCCAATGGCTTGGTCAAGGCCACGTAGGCGCCCACCAGCGACATGCTTAGGGCCAGGCACGCATAGGCCATCGGTCTGCTGGGAAAATTGCTCATGGGAACGCCGAATTGTGTTGAGTTCGGGCATTATCGCCGAATAAAAATACTCAAAATCAGCTAACAATTTATATGAAGTAGTACAATCAGGGTTTACCGCCATCGCGCAGGCTTATCCGGCCTGCGTGTTTTATTTGCGCACACGCTGCGCGAATCTTGCCTGCATCGCATCACCCCGTCTTTGCTCGCACTCCCTGAGCGGGACAAAACACCCCCTATTTATAACAGGCATGCCGCCTGCCGCATCCATGCAAGTGCATGCGTGCCCGCTTGGCCGTGCCCAATACCATTAAGGACTTCCACCATGCAGGCTATCGCCCGCTTGAGCCATTTCGTTGGCAATACATTCGCCATCTGGGTATTGCTGTTTGCAATACTCGCCTTTTTCGCTCCGGCACAATTCACCTGGATCGTCCCCTACATCGTGCCCCTGCTGGGCATCATTATGTTCGGCATGGGCCTGACTCTATCCAAAAAAGACTTCGCAGAAGTCTTCAAGCGCCCCGGAACTGTGCTTATCGGCGTGCTGGGCCAGTTCATCATCATGCCCGCCCTGGCCTGGATGCTGTGCAAGGCACTGAATTTGCCGCCGGAAATCGCCGTGGGCGTGATTCTGGTCGGCTGCTGCCCGGGCGGAACGGCGTCGAATGTCATGACTTTCCTGGCGCGCGGCGACGTGGCTCTGTCGGTGGCAATCACCTCGGTAACCACTTTGCTGGCGCCCGTTGTAACGCCGGCCCTTATCTACCTGCTGGCCAGCCAGTGGCTGGAAGTCAGTGCCACCGCCATGTTCTGGTCCATCGTCCAGGTCGTGATCCTGCCCATCGTTCTAGGACTGATCGCCCAGGCGCTGCTGCGCGACAAGGTTAAAGGCTGCGTAAATGCGCTTCCCCTGGTCTCGGTCGTTTCCATCGTTGCCATTGTGGCCGCCGTGGTCGCCGCCAACCAGGCCCGCATCGCCACCACCGGCCTGCTGATCTTCGCCGTCGTCGTCCTGCACAACGGCCTGGGCCTGTTGCTGGGTTACTGGCTGGCCAAGCTTACCGGCTTGAGCGTCGCCCAGCGCAAAACCATGTCCATTGAAGTGGGTATGCAGAACTCCGGGCTGGGCGCAGCCTTGGCCACGGCACATTTCTCGCCGCTAGCCGCCGTTCCCAGCGCTATCTTCAGCGTCTGGCACAATATTTCGGGCCCCATCATCGCCACCTTGTTCCAACGCTTCAAGAACGACGAGTCCGATGAAGGCGCGGCTCTACCCGCCACCAGCAGCGCCGCCGCCGAATAAGCGGTAACGCTGCGCCAAGGCCATGGCTCAAGACGCCGTGGCCTTGTTGGCACCCGGGCATTCGGACTGGCTATCCATCATTTGGCGGGCCCCCTCTTGAATCTGCTCCGCGCTCAAGTCGCGCACATGGGTCGCCAGCGACCAGCGATGGCCGTAAGGGTCTTCGATCAAGCCATAGCGATCGCCCCAGAACATCTCCTGGACGGCCATGATCTGCTTCGCGCCGGCCTGAACCGCTTTGGCGCAAGCGGCATCGGCATCCTCAACGTAAAGATGAATGCTTACGGGCGTACCCTTCAAGGACTTGGGACTTAGCGAGCCCCATTCCGGAATCTCGTCGACCAGAAAAATGGTGGAATCGCCTATCCTCAAGCAGGCATGCGCCAGCTTGCCGGGCGCCATCTCCAGCCGGGTTTCTTCGGTCGCACCAAACGCCTTCTTGTAGAAATCGATGGCCTTTAGCGCATCGGCGCATACCAGATGGGGCGTAACTACATTCATTCCCAGCGGGATGGCCCGGACCTTGCCGGCGCCATCGGGCTCCAGATCGAACAGGGCTTTGGTGGTTCGCATGTCGAAGGGGGCGGAGAAATGCTCGTGGGCAATCTGCCACTTGCCGCCATGCTTCCGATAACTGGATGTCATGCGCATCCAGGAGGTTTTCTCATCGCCGTTATCGTCCTTCATGCCGCAACGAACCAGGCCATGGACAACTGCCAGATCGTTCTCCGCCTGAATATCCAGCTCGCCCGCGCGGAAAATCATGTCGCCCGGGCACATCTCGAAGCAGGCCTTCCAATGCTTGCCGTATGCGTCCGCACCCTTGAACTGCAACTGCTGTATGGCGTCGAAGGCCA
>DATCYE010000370.1:0-11598 GCA_036570485.1 Pusillimonas sp.
GCCAGAACGTGGCCCTGAATCGCCTTGATCGCATCGCCGCCGGTAAAGCGGCCTTCGAACGGAAGCTCGGCGACGTCCAGCGCATAAACCGTGAACACGTAGCGGTGCGCAATCGAATCATTCCATGGCGGGCATGGTCCGTCGTAGCCGAAATAGTCGCCGTTCATGTCGCGGTCGGCGGCAAACCATGTGGTGAAGTCGTTCACGCCCTGACGCGTGCCGTCCAGCGCCAGGGGGCCGGCCTTGCCGCGCGGCGTAATGCCGTCGGAATAGGCCGCCTCGGCTATTTGGGTGACCTCGGCAGGAATATCGATGAGCGCCCAGTGATAGAAGTCGACCCTGGGTAAAGTGCTGGGAATTTCCCTGCCTTCCTGGTTGACGTCGTCAGGCTTGCTGGGAACATCGGGATCGTGGCAAATGACCACGAAGGATTGGGTGCCTTGAGGGGCATCGGACCACGTCAGTTGTGGGTTGGCATTGCCAGCCAGCGCAACGTGATTCTGTCCGTCGATCTTGCCGAAGGCATTGCGCTGCGGGATGGTTCCCTGATCTGTAAACGATTCACTGGTCAGCTTCATGACATGCTCCTGGAATAAAGGCGTCAGCCGGTTAATGTGACACGGGCAAACTTGCGCTTACCCACCTGCACGACATAGGTGCCTGCGGAAAGCGACAGCGACTTGTCTTCGATGCGCGCGCCGTCGATCCGCACGCCGCCTTGCTCGACATTGCGCTGCGCTTCGGATCCGGACGAGACCAGGCCAGCTTCGCGCAACACCTTCAGTATGCCCAAAGGAGCTGCTCCCAACTGGACTTCCGGCATCTCGTCGGGGATGATGCCGTCGCGAAAGCGCGCTTCAAAACTGGCCAGTGCGTCGCGCGCCGCTTGCTGCGAATGAAAACGGGCCACGATTTCCTGGGCCAACGACACTTTAGTATCGCGCGGATTCATGCCTTCTTTTACTTGTTTTTGTAACTGAGCGATGTCGTCCATTGAGCGGAAGGACAGCAACTCGAAGTACTTCCACATCAGGGTATCGGAAATCGACATCAGCTTGCCGAACATGGATTCGGGCGCTTCGGTGATGCCTATGTAATTTCCTTTGGACTTGGACATCTTGTCGACGCCATCCGTACCTTCGAGCAAAGGCATGGTCAGAATGCACTGCGGTTCTTGGCCGTATTCCTTCTGTAACTCACGCCCTACCAGCAAGTTGAACTTCTGGTCGGTGCCGCCCAGTTCCAGGTCGGCCTTCAGGGCCACGGAATCGTAGCCCTGCATAAGGGGATACAGGAACTCGTGCACCGAAATAGGTATGCCGCCCTTGAAGCGCCGGGTGAAATCTTCGCGCTCCATCATGCGGGCCACGGTGTAACGCGATGCCAATTTGATCAGACCGCGTGCGCCCAAGGGGTCGCACCATTCGGAGTTGTAACGGATTTCAGTTTTGGCGGGGTCCAGAACCAGGCTGGCCTGAGCGTAATAGGTTTTGGCGTTTTCGTGGATTTGCTCGGCGGTAAGCGGCGGCCGGGTGGCGTTGCGACCACTGGGATCGCCGATCATGGAGGTAAAGTCGCCGATCAGAAAAATGACGGTATGGCCAAGATCTTGCAACTGGCGCATTTTGTTCAATACCACCGTGTGCCCAAGGTGGATGTCGGGTGCGGTGGGATCGAGCCCCAGTTTGATCCGTAGCGGCTTGCCCGTGGCATGGCTGCGCGCAAGCTTGCGCGCAAACTCGGATTCCACCAGCAGTTCGTCGCAGCCGCGCTTGGCTATCTGTAAATCTGCTTCGACTTCTGGGGTAATTGGAGCTTCGGTGGACGGCATATAAGGGGGCTTTATCAGGAAATATACAAAAAAATGCTCGAAAAATCGCGCTTAATACGCTAGCATAACGTGCGAGCGCGATCCGGGCATCACCAAACAGGTTAGGGGCGCGCTGCATTAGCATCATCTTATCAGAGCGTTCGACCCCGTAAAAAGTGGGATGCGCGTTCTCTGGCCGCCGCACTATCAACATTCCAGGCAGCCCGAAACATCCCCGTTAATCAAAGCAGCGCACACTCAGGTTTTTGTTTTTATGGTCAAGCAAGGGATAACTGGCACTCCCTCTTATCGCGAAACGCTTCGCATACACCGAACACGGCATTTCTTCCGTAATGGGCTGGTGCTCGTTGCCCTAGGCCTGTTCGCCGCTGCTGCGGCACTGGCCGTCGTCAAGCCGCCCGAAGCGCCGCCCGTATACCAAGCCCGGCAAGACTTGGCTCTGCCGTCCCCCTTCCCCCAGGCCCTGGGGGATTTTTCCGCCCCCTTTATCAGTGAAACCCAGATTCGTCGGGGCGACACCCTGGCCGCCTTGCTGCAACGCCTGCGTATTCAAGAGCGTGGCCTGCAACCCTTTCTGGTCCAGAACAAAGACGCACGCTCCATCTATAAACTGTATCCGGGGCGCAGCGTGCAGGCCGCACTCGATAACGACGGCAAGCTGATCTGGCTACGCTACAACCATACGCCCGGCGACGAAGAGCAGGGTAAATATGTATCGCGCTGGCTGGAAGTAAAGCCCGACGGCCAGGGCGGCTTTACCGCCGCCGAGCACAGCCAAGCGGCTACGCGGCAGATACGGATTGCCGAAAGCGAAATAACAAGCTCGCTATTTGCCGCCACCGACGCGGCCGACATCCCCGACGCGGTCACGTTGCAGATCGCCGATATTCTGAGTAGCAAAATAGATTTCATACGCGACTTACGTCGCGGCGACCGTTTTCGCATCGTCTACGAATCGTATTCGCACGACGGCAGGGAAATCGGCGCCGGACGCGTACTAGCCCTGGAATTCGTCAACAAGGCCAAAGCCTACGAAGCCGTGTGGTTCGCACCAGATGCGGGTTCATCGGGCAGCTATTACGACTTCGACGGACGCAGCCTGAAAGGCGCCTTCCTACGCACGGCGCTGAAATTCTCGCGCATCAGCTCCACCTTCGGCATGCGCAAGCACCCTGTGCATGGCGGCTGGCGCGGGCACAAAGGCGTCGACTATGCAGCACCCACCGGCACGCCCATCCACGCAACCGCCGACGGCGTCGTCGAGTTCAAAGGCAGCCAAAATGGCTACGGCAACACCATTATTCTGAAGCACTATGGCGGCTACAGCACGCTGTACGCTCATCAAAGCAGGTTCGCCGCCGGCCTGAAAAAAGGCGACTCGGTCAGTCAGGGCCAGCTGATTGGCTACGTCGGCTCCACCGGCTGGGCCACCGGACCGCACTTGCATTACGAGTTCCGCGTCAACAAAAAACCCGTCGATCCGCTGGCCATCGACCTGCCCGTGGCCCGCGCGCTCGACAAATCACAGCGCAAGGCTTTCGACCTGACCGTCGCGCAGTATCAGGAACACATTCACTACCTGACGACGCTTCAAGACGAAAGCACGCAGGTGGCACAGCGCTAGCAAGCGCTCGCACCCGCGCTCAATCCAGTATGGCGCTCCCCCTATTCATCGGCCTTATGTCGGGCACCAGTACCGACGGGGTTGACGGCGTGCTCGCCGATTTTTCGCAAGCCGCCCGGCCGCGCGTGCTTGCCACGGTGTCGTTGCCCATGCCGGCCAAGCTTCGCGAAGAGTTCCTGGCTTTGAATCTGGCGGGCCAAAACGAACTTGCCCGAGCAGCACTGGCGGGCAATGCCCTGGCCAGGCTCTATGCGCAAGCCGTTCATGCTTTGCTGCGCCAGGCAAAGGTTCAGGCCAGACAGGTATGCGCCATAGGCGCGCATGGCCAAACCGTTCGTCATGACCCGGCCGCCGGCTACACCATACAAATCAATGCTCCCGCCGTGCTGGCCGAACTTAGCGAAATTGCCGTCATTGCCGATTTTCGCAGCCGCGATATCGCCGCCGGTGGCCAGGGCGCTCCGCTGGTGCCTGCGTTCCACCATGCCTTGTTCGCGGGGTCTGCGCCCCGGGCTATCCTGAATCTGGGCGGTATCGCCAACGTGACCTTGCTGGATGCCGCGGGCGGAATTCGCGGCTTCGATACGGGGCCGGCCAATGTGTTGCTGGACTTATGGGTACACGAGAAAACCGGCCAGGCCTACGACGCAAACGGCGCCTGGGCGGATAGCGGCCGGCCCAGCGCGGCATTGCTGGATTTCCTGATAGGCAGCGAACCCTGGCTTGCTCTGCCTCCTCCAAAATCCACGGGACGCGACCTGTTCAATTGGTCCTGGCTCAGTCAGCGCCTGAACGATTTTCACGCCGACGCCACAACACTGGCCGATAACGATGTGCAAGCCACCTTGCAACGGCTAAGCGCCATTACGGTCGGCCAAGCCATTGCCCGGCACGCTCCGGACACCACCGATGTTCTGGTGTGTGGCGGCGGCGCGCTGAATGGTGGATTAATGCGTGAGCTGCAAGCTGCCCTGCCCTGCCCGGTTCGCCCGACATCCGACGTGGGCGTGCCGGTACAGATAGTCGAAGCCCTGGCTTTTGCCTGGCTGGCCTGGGCGCATGAACGGGGCCTTCCCGCCGGGCTGCCCTCTGTTACCGGCGCACACAGCGCGCGCGTGCTGGGATGCAAATACCCCGCCTGAGCGGTATAGGCCAAGGCGGGGCATTTATTATTTATTAGGCTGGGAAGCAGTGCTTGCGCTGCAGCCTGTCAGGGCGAGAACGACGATCCGCAACCGCAAGTGGAGTTGGCATTGGGGTTGCGAATAACGAACTGCGCGCCTTCCAGATCGTCTTTGTAGTCGATTTCTGCGCCGACAAGATACTGGAAGCTCATGGGGTCGACCAGCAATTGAACCCCTTCCTTGTCGATGGTGGTGTCGTCATCGTTGATGGTTTCATCGAAAGTAAAGCCATACTGAAAGCCGGAGCACCCGCCACCCTGCACAAACACGCGCAGCTTGAGTTCGGGATTGCCTTCTTCGGCCAGCAGATTCTTGACTTTGGATGCAGCGGCATCAGTGAAGATCAGCGGCGACGGCGGTGCTTGCAGATCGATCGATTCGGTAAGGGTATTCATTTGGCACTCCTGGCAGCCATAAGTGGCTGCGCAATATAAGAACTACTATAACACTGGCCGATTATTCGGCCGCCGGCAAATTCACCGTACGGGATACCCGCAAGGTGCTGCCTTCAAAAATATTAAGCGTGATCGCTTGTGGCGTGAAACCTTCCGGAATACTTAACAGGCCACCACCGTGTTGAAACTGGTCGAAGTTTAAGTCGACACCCTTGACCTGTTCTGCGGCACTGGCAGCCGAACTGCCGGGAACCAAGGCGGGTTGAAGAACTATTTTAACCGGCTTCCCCTTCTGGACACCATGGGCCACAAATTGCATAAAGCCAACAAATGGCTTGTCGTCCTGGACGTTACGCATCAGCAACACCTTATATTGCAAGGTGGGGCCCAATTGCACAATATCAAGCGCCCTGATGCCGATGGCCCCTTTAGGACCCGGCGGCAGTAATTGGTCGAAGAACGCCAATTGATCGCGGGCCCGACCCAGCTCGGTCTGACTTGCCTGCAAGGTGGCTTCCAGCCCCTTACGCGTGCTTTCTTCCATGACCAATTGGCCGGTTAGCGCATCGAGCTGCGCATGAAGCTGCGCCAGCTCGGCACGGCGCGCAAGCAGTTCTGTCTGATCCTGCCGGGTCTGCGCTTGGGCCTGCTCATTGCTAGTGCTGTCGGCCCAATACAATGCGGCCGCCGCGCCAAGCACCAGACCGGCCAGCAAGGCCGGCAACTCCAGGTTAAGACCTCTTTTGTGAGGCTTGGGACTGGTGGGCGGCTCGCTGGCTCGCGCATCGCGACCGGGCTCGGGTGGTTTCTGATTCATAAAAGAACAGACCCTTTGCAGGGAGTTGAGTTCCGGCGCGCTGGTGCGCAAATGTTACGGCAACACGGCTACCTGGGTAAGCCCGGCCGACTCAGGCAGGCCGAACATAAGATTCATGTTCTGCACGGCCTGGCCCGAAGCACCCTTGACCAGGTTGTCTTGAGTGACCAGGATAATAAGCTGGTCGCCGCCACCCGGCCGATGCAAGGCTATGCGCAGGTGATTGGAAGCACGTACCGAACGGGTTTCAGGCAGGCTGCCGGCCGGCATGACATCGACGAATTCTTCAGACGCGTAGCGCTGCTCGTACAGCGCCTGGAAGTCGGTATCCAGGGCTTCGGGCAATATGCGCACGTAAATCGTGGAGAACATGCCGCGTATCATGGGGACCAGGTGGGGCACGAAGGTCAGGCCCACGGGCTCGCCCGCTAGAACTTGAAGCTGTTCGGCGACTTCTGGATGATGCCGGTGGCCGGCTACGCCGTAAGCCTTGAAATTGTCGCTGGCTTCGGAAAACAGGGTGCTGACCTCGGCCTTGCGGCCGGCGCCCGAAACGCCCGACTTGCAGTCGGCAATAATGTGCGCGATATCGACCAGTTTGCGCCCGCCTTCCAGCAAGGGCGCCAGGCCCAGCAACATGGTGGTGGGATAACAGCCCGGATTGCCGACCACTTGCGCGGCGGCGATTTTGGCGCGATTCAGTTCAACCAGGCCATACACGGACTGCTTAAGAATTTCGGGGCAGGCATGCGGCATTTTGTACCACTGCTGAAAGACCTGAGTATCTTGCAGGCGGAAGTCGGCCGCCAGATCGATGATGCGAACACCGTGTTCAAGCAGGGATTCGGCCTGGCTCATGGCGACGCCATGCGGCGTGGCAAAGAACACGACATCGCATTTTTCGAGCCCGGCGGTTTCGGGAGTTTGAAAGCACAGATCGACGCGCCCCCGCAGGTTGGGGAACATGTCGGCCACAGGCATGCCGTCTTCCTTGCGGGACGTAATGGCGGTTAGTTCTACATTCGGATGCTGTGACAGCAGACGCAACAGTTCTACGCCCGTATAGCCTGTACCGCCCACAATGCCAACTTTGATCCGCGCTGCTGCCGAAGTCATAACAATTCCAGAAAACGATGGTGAACACCATGATTATGCAACAAGCTTGCCACGAGGACTATGCCATCCATGACAAACTTGGCCGATAAAAGACAAAAACCCCCAGCGTCGGCTGAGGGTTTTTGTGTTGCGGGGCCCAAGGGCCCGCAGTACAGCCGATTAACGCTTGCTGAACTGTTTGCGACGACGTGCTTTGTGGAAGCCGACTTTTTTACGTTCGACTTCACGGGCATCGCGAGTAACAAAACCAGCTTGCTTCAGCGGCGACTTAAGCGTTTCGTCGTAGTCGATGAGCGCGCGGGTAATACCGTGGCGCACTGCACCGGCCTGGCCGCTTTCACCACCACCGTGAACGTTGACGTGAAAGTCGAACGATTCCAGATGGTTGGTTAGTTCCAGCGGCTGACGCACGACCATGCGGCCTGTTTCACGAGCGAAGTACTCGTCGACGGGCTTGCCGTTGACGACGATCTTGCCCGAACCTTTTTTCAAGAACACGCGAGCTACCGACGTTTTGCGGCGGCCTGTTCCATAGTTCCAATTACCGATCATGACCTATCCTTAGAATTCCAGCGGCTTGGGCTGCTGAGCAGAGTGTGGATGCTCGGCGCCGGCATAAACCTTAAGCTTCTTGGCCATGGCGTAACCCAAAGGGCCCTTGGGCAGCATGCCCTTGACGGCTTTCTGGATGGCGCGGCCAGGAAAACGCTCTTGCATTTTCTGGAAGTTGGTTTCAGTGATACCGCCCGGGTAGGTCGAGTGACGATAATATTTTTTGTCTTGCGACTTATTACCGGTAACGACGATCTCGGCTGCATTGATAATGACAATGTAATCGCCGGTGTCAACGTGGGGCGTGAATTCTGGCTTGTGCTTGCCGCGCAAACGACGTGCGACTTCGCTGGCCACACGACCGAGGACTTTGCCCTTGGCGTCAATCACGTACCAGTCACGTTTGACTTCATGCGGCTTGGCCACAAAGGTCTTCATGATGGTTCCTAAATTTCAAGATAAGCGCCGCAGACAATCCGCTAAGCGCAATGATTTTCTAGCGGCCTTTTTATATGCCACAACCTGCCTAAGCGTTGTATTTCGCCCGTGCGGTTTGTGCAAACAGCTAGAAAAGCCCACTATCTTATCACATTTATGGAATTTTCCGTGTGTTTTCAATTACCAAGGCAACTGCCGCTGCCCCCGGACAACAGACAGCAGCCCAAACAAAAGCCCCAAAGACCGGATAGCATCAGGCTTTGAGGCTTATGTAACCAAGGCGGTCATTGAAATGGCCGCCTTGAGGCGATTACTTTTTCTGGTTGGCCAGAGCCAGGCCCAGATAGTTATCGTAGGAACCTTCGGCTACGCGGAACCATGGCACGATGCCGTCACGGAAGGCCATGTAGTTGTCGAAGATCTTCTTGAAGCCCGCATTCTTGTCGCAGAACTCTTTGTAGACTTCGTTGGAGGCCTTGAAGGAGGCATCCATGACGTCGCGCGGGAAAGCCTTGAGAACGGCGCCGCTGGCAATAAGGCGGCGCAAGGCAGCCGGATTGTGCGCGTCGTAGTCGCCTATCATTTTGCCGCCGGCAGCGCGCGAGGCGATGTCGATAAGCGACTGATACTGCTTGGGCAATTCGTTGTAGGCCGTGTCATTGACGTACAGCGACACTTGGGCGGAGCCTTCCCACCAGCCCGGATAGTAGTAATACTTGGCGACTTTCTGGAAGCCCAGTTTTTCGTCGTCGACGGGGCCGACGAATTCGACGGCGTCGAGCGTGCCTTTTTCAAGCGACGGGTAAATGTCGCCGCCCGCGATCTGTTGCGGCGCCACGCCCATGCGCGACAGCACCGCGCCGGCGAAGCCGGCCGTGCGCATTTTCAGGCCCTTGAGGTCGGCCACCGATTTGATTTCCTTGCGATACCAGCCGCCCATTTGGGTGCCGGTATTGCCGAACGGAAAGTTGACGATATGGCGCGGGGCGAACATTTCACGGGTAAGCTTCAGGCCATCGCCCTGGTACATCCAGGCATTCATCTGGCGCGTGTTCAGGCCAAACGGAACGGCTGTGTCGAAGCAGAAGGCCGGATCCTTGCCATAGTAATAATAAGAGGCCGTCTGGCCGCACTCGACCGTTCTATTGCCCACGGCATCCATAACGCCCAGGGCCGGAACCAGTTCGCCGCCGGGATACGGGCGAATCACGAAATTGCCGCCCGAAGCCTCTTCGACCATCTTGGAGAACAATTTGGCGGCGCCAAACAGCGTAGGCAGGCCGGTTGTAAAGCTGGATGTCAGTTTCCAGTTGATTTTAGGGTTGGATTGAGCAAACACCGGCGAGGCCACCGCGGCTGTTCCCGCGACTGCGCCCATGCCGGCCCGCTTAAGAAATGAGCGACGCTGCATTATGATGGTTCTCCTTTCGAACACACGTTTTTTTTATGTAATGAAACCGCAACGCTATGCATATTACACTGTGTTGCATTAACCCAATGACAGTAAATTCCCTTATTTTCCACACTAATTCCCGGCTATGGCCATGCGTTCGATCAGGATGGAGCCCGTGGTTTTGGATCCCCGCGAGATCCTATCGGCCCCCACGGCGACAATCCGCCTGAACATATCGGCCAGGTTGCCCGCGATCGTGACTTCCTGCACGGCATGGGAAATTTCACCGTTTTGCACCCAATAGCCGAATGCGCCGCGTGAATAATCACCGGTCACGTAGTTAACCCCCTGCCCCATGAGTTCAGTGACCAGAAAACCCGTGCCCATTTTTCGGAGCATGCCGCGAAAATCGTCTTCGGGGCGGGTCAGGCGCGAGGTCAGAACCAGATTATGCGAACCGCCGGCGTTGCCCGTGGACGCCATGCCGAGCTTGCGGGCGGTATACGTGGACAGGAAATACCCTTGCAGGCAACCGCCCGCCACCACCTGGCGGGATTCGGTGCGCACCCCTTCGTCGTCGAACGGCGCACTGCCCATGGCGCCGAGGATATGCGGGTCTTCAGTCATGTCGACGTGATCGGACAGCACCTGCTTGCCCAGCGAGTCGAGCAAAAAGCTGGCCTTGCGGTACAAGGCCCCGCCACTGGTGGCTTGCACCAGGGCCCCCAGGAGCCCCACCGCCAGGGGCGCCTCGAACAAGACAGGGAAATGACCGGTTTTGATGCGCCGCGCGGACATGCGCGCCAACGTGCGCTGGGCCGCATAGCGGCCAACCGCCTCCGCTTCGGCCAGGCCCGCCGGGTCGCGGGCGGCGCTATACCAGTAGTCGCGATGCATCGCCGAGCCTTTTCCCACAATCGGCGCCACCGACAGGCTATGGCGGGAATACGGATACCCATCCATGAAGCCACGGCTGTTGCCCATGACGAAATGCCCTTCGAACGTGCCGACAGAGGCGCCTTCGGTATTGGTGACCAGGGGGCTGACCGCCCGTGCGGCACGCTCCGTGCGGATCGCCAGGTTGGTCGCCTCGTCGGTGGACAGCGCCCAGGGATGGTGCAATCGCAGGTCGGGGGCCTCGTGTTCGAGCAATGCGGCATCGGGCAGTCCCGCGGCGGGATCGGCCGCCGTGTACTTGGCGATATGCCACGCGGCTTCGACGGTATCGCGAAGCGCGGCGGGCGAGAAATCCGACGTTGAGGCCGACCCGCGGCACTGGCCCGCGTAAACCGTAACATCCAGAGCCCTGTCGCGCGTTTGCTCGACGGTTTCTAGGGCGAGCTTGCGCACCGATACCGACAGGCCCTGGCTTTCGGATACCTCGGCGACGGCATCGGAAGCCCCCAGTGTCTTGGCATGGCTCAGCGCCTGTTCGACCAGCTCGCGGAAACGGGCTTGATTTTCAGTAATGGGCAAAGGCGGTGTGGCGTTTTGATTCATTGCGGCTCTTTCAAGGTAATATTTGCTGGCGCCCGACCGGCCCGGTCGCTGTGCGGGAGAAACAGCCGGCGCGCTTCGATACCGATAATGCGCCCGGCAACAGGATTTCAACAAACGGCAAGACGGTTATCATAGCGAATTAAGCCGCCCAATTTCCACTATTTATGTCAGACAAACGCACGGACCCCGCCGACGGCGCTCAAGAACCGCCATACGATCGTCCCAGCAAGTCGCAAGTCAAACGGGACATGCTCGCCCTGCTTGCGCTGGGCAAGGATCTTGTCGAGCTGCCCAATGAAAGGCTCAAGCAATTGCCGCTGGAAGAACCGCTGTACGACGCCATTCGCCAGGCGCAACGCACACAGACGCGCGAAGGCCGGCGCCGCCAGATCCATTACGTGGGCAAACTGATGCGCACGGCGCCGGCCGACGCGATACGCGCGCAACTGGACACGTGGGCCAACGGGTCGCGCCAGGAAACGCGCGCCATGCACCGCCTCGAGGCCCTGCGCGACCTGCTGCTGGAAAATGACGACGCGCTGACGCAATTGCTCGACGAATACCCCGGCGCCGACGCCCAGAACCTGCGCGCCCTCATTCGCGCCGGCCGCAAGGAAATACAGCAGAACAAAACTCTTCAGCCGGGCCAGGATCCCGCGCGCAAGCATTACCGGGCGCTGTTTCAGGCACTGAAATCCCTTCCCACCGACACCACGACACCATGACCGCCACTGCCGACTGCATCCCG
>DATCYE010000371.1:0-6613 GCA_036570485.1 Pusillimonas sp.
GCCCCAGGGCCAGGCGGCGATGGCCACGTGGACGGTGGCGCCTTTGGGCGAGACGCCCATTTTTTCCGAGCCGTAAAACACGAGCGGGCGAATGTAGCAGGATTCCAGCTTGTTCTCGCGCACCACCTGCAATTGGGCGGCGTTCAGGGCATCCTGGTCGTAAGGGATGTCCATTTGATAGATGTGCGCCGAGTTGAACAGGCGCCGGGTGTGGTCCTGCAAGCGAAAAATAGCAGTGCCCAGGTCGGTGTTGTAGGCGCGCACGCCTTCGAAGACAGCCAGGCCGTAATGCAGGGAGTGCGTCAGCACGTGGGTGGTGGCATTGCGCCACGGCACGAGCTTGCCGTCATACCAGATTAAACCATCGCGATCGGACATCGACATAGCGCTCTCCCAAAGATGAGGCTTGATTGTACCAAGGGCGGAAACCTTGCAATAGGCACTTTTCTTGCGGAGCAACGGCTGGGCAGCGATGCGGGAATAGTCGGCAAATCGTATGCTTTTAACGACATTCTGTGGCTTTTTATGCTCATTGCGAGCCGGGATGAGGTGATCGACGGCGCTGTGAGTCCGATGCTGCGTTAAAATACCGGGGTTAAAAGAGTCGCGGACGGGGTTTTCCCGATCCGGGCGCAAACCATTTTCAATGACAGACACTACTCCCACACATACCGATACCCCCGCCGTCACTTTTTCCAGCTTCGGCCTGCATCCCAGCATTCTTTTGGCAGTCGCCGAAACCGGATACACCATCCCTACGCCGATTCAGGCCCAGGCCATGCCTATTGTCATGGGTGGGCGCGACGTCATGGGAGCGGCACAAACGGGTACGGGCAAGACAGCGGCCTTCACCTTGCCGATTCTGCATCGGCTGATGCAGTTTGCCAATACCAGTGCGTCGCCGGCGCGCCATCCTGTGCGGGCCTTGATCCTGACGCCCACGCGCGAACTGGCCGATCAGGTAGCTGCCAGTGTCACTACTTACAGCAAGTCGACGCCTTTGCGTTCGGCCGTTGTGTTCGGTGGTGTAGACATCGGCCCGCAGCGCGATGCGTTGCGGCGCGGGTGCGAGGTCCTGATCGCCACGCCGGGCCGCCTGCTTGATCATATCGAACAAAAAAACGTAAACCTCAGCCAAGTCGGAATACTGGTGCTGGACGAAGCCGATCGCATGCTCGATATGGGCTTCCTGCCCGATCTTGATCGCATCGTGCGCCTGTTGCCGACAAATCGGCAGGGTTTGCTCTTTTCAGCCACGTTCAGCAACGAGATTCGCAAGCTGGGCCGTAGCTTCCTGAAAAACCCCGTCGAAATCGAAGTGGCCGCGCGCAATGCCACGGCCGACACGGTAACGCAAATCGCCTATCCGCTGGCCGGAAACGAGAAGCGCGCAGCGGTGGTTCATCTGGTGAAATCGCGCGGCTTCAATCAAGTCATTGTTTTCTCTAATACCAAGATAGGCACGGGCCGCCTGGCCCGGGAGCTGGTGCGCGATGGCGTGAAAGCCGAGTCCATACATGGCGACAAAAGCCAGTTGGATCGCATGAAAGCCCTTGATGCGTTCAAGGCCGGCGAACTCGAAGTGCTGGTGGCGACCGACGTGGCCGCGCGCGGCCTGGACGTGGCTGGCGTGCCTTGCGTCATTAATTACGACCTTCCCTATAACGCAGAAGATTACGTGCACCGCATCGGCCGAACCGGTCGGGCAGGCAATACAGGCGAAGCAATTGCGTTTTTCTCGCCCGACGAAGAGCGCTATCTGCTGGACATCGAAAAGCTGATTAAAACCAAGATACCTCGCGGCCAATTGGCGTTACCGGCCGCGCCGCGCCGCGCACCTGCATCGTCGTCCGGCCGCAGCGAACGCCGCAGCTATGCGTCGGGCACCTCATCGTCAAAGCCCGTGGACGATTTCTTCTCCAAGCCGTATGTTCCGTCCGCCGCATCCGGCGTGTCCCAGGTCGTCAAGCCCAAAGCAATTTCCACAGCCGGCAAGAAGGCGGTGGGCGTGTTGTTGGGTGGTGGTCGCTAGGGCGCCAGCCCGACCAGGGGCGTTTTAAACAAGTCCAGCCATAAGCCGATCGGAGGCCTGTTTATAGTGCCTCCAGCAACGGCCCCGGCCCGCCGGCAGTAACGGTCGACTGCTCGTCCAGGCTGCGGATCAGGCGATCCAGATGGCCGATCTGAGGCAGCATGGTGCCGAAAAACAGATTTCCCTTGGGGTGCTGGATCAAGATGGTCGGAAAGTTTTCGACGTCTTCGTCATCGAGCAATTCCGGGCTCTCTTCAATATCTATCCACACGAACGCATGATCCGGCCATTTATCGGCCAGAGCATCGAATTGAGGACGGTATTCAGTACAGGTATCGCACCATGCGGCGCAATAGCAGGCGATAATCAGCCCATCGTCTTGTTGCAGGCGATTGAGCAGGGCGGGCTTATCATGCAAAGGATCGAACACTGGCATAGAGACAAATGGCATCCGGTTTGACTATGATAGTCGTGTCGTTATTTGAAGGTTATTTATGAGCGATTCACAGCTTGCGCTGCAGCCCTATAAACCAACAGGCCTGTCGGCCGTCGGCTTGGCATTCAAGCGCGCCATGGTTTCTCAGTTTCACCCGAAGATGTTGGCGGCGTTGTTCCTGCCTTTCATCATCGCGTTGTTAGGGGCCATTATATTGCTTTGGGCCTTTTGGACGCCCCTGACCGGGTGGCTGAACATGCAGGCCTCCGATTGGGAGATCGTCAACAGTGTCGATCAGTGGCTGCTGGCGCTAGGCCTGTTCTCGATAAAACTTTATCTTATTCCCTTGCTGGCCGTGGCCATATTGCTGCCCCTGTCCGGCATACTCGGCCTGATCATTGCGGCGGTGTTCGTCATGCCCATTGTGCTGCGGCACCTTGAAAAGCGCGACTACCCGGGGCTTACGCGTCAGGGTCAGTTCTCCACGACCGTGGGCGCCTGGAATGCAATCTGGGTAGGCGGGCTGTTTGCCATCGGCTGGCTCGTAACCATGCCGTTGTGGCTTATCCCTCCTATGCCTGTAGTGCTTCCCATTTTCTGGTGGGCGTTCGCGTTCACTCGCATGTTGCGGGTCGATGCCGTCATTGAACACGCCAGCGCGCAAGAAAGGCGGCTGCTGTGGCGTCGCCATAGCAGGCAGCTGTGGCTGATCGGTTTTCTTCTGGCGCTGATCAATCTGTTTCCACCTGCCTGGCTGATCCTGCCGGTATTTTCCGCACTGGTATTTGCTCATTTCAGCCTGGAAGCGCTAAGGCAATTGCGAGCGCATAATGTCATCGATCCCAAAACCGAATAACAAGGAAAGAACATCGAAATGAGTATAGCGACAGCAAGCCGGCCACGGCTGATCATCATTGGCGACGAAATCCTGTCCGGCCGTCGCCAGGACAAACATTTCTCAAAACTGGTCGACCTGCTTTCCCAGCGGGGCATGCAACTGGGCGGCGCGGAGTTCATTTCCGACGAGCGCGATACCATTGCCGAGACCCTGGCGCGTAGCTTTGCCACGGGCGGGGTTGTGTTCTGCTGCGGCGGTATAGGTGCCACGCCCGATGACCAGACCCGCCAGGCGGCGGCCCAGGCCTTGGGGGTAGAGCTGGCCCTGCATCCCGAGGCGGCCCGCCTGATTGCCGAACGCTGTGCCGATAACGAACGGCGCGGGCAGGGCAGCGGCGATATGTCTTTACCGGAGAACCAGCAGCGCTTGCAAATGGGAGTGTTTCCAGTGGGGGCCGAAATCGTGCCTAACCCCTATAACAAGATCCCTGGTTTCTTCATTAAGGACCATACTTTCATGCCGGGCTTTCCCGTCATGGCCTGGCCCATGATGGAATGGACGCTGGATAACCGTTACCCGCAGCTTCATCACGCGGTGACACGCGTCGAGCATTCCTTTTTGGTGTTCAAGCTACCCGAATCGCGTATTACGCCCGCCCTGGAAGAGCTGGAAAGGCGTTGGCCGGGCGTCAAGGCATTCAGCCTGCCCAGCATGGGCGAAACCGGCCATCCCCATATCGACCTGGGCGTAAAGGGCGAGCCTGAGGCCGCTGCCCAAGCTCTGGCATATTTGCGTGCCGAGGCCTTGCGAGTTGGCGGCCAACTTAATCCTCCTGAAAAATAAGGCTTGCCAAAACCCGGGTTTATTTCATATTATGGAATTGTTGCGTTGCGTCAAAAAATAAGACTATGCCACGATCCTCTATGCTTTCGTCCGGTTTTAACACTGCTGTTCCCGCCATCAGCGACTCGCCCATCACCATACAAGTCCTCGAGCGAGCGATGCGACTGCTCGACGTACTGGCGAAGCGGTCCGAGCCGGTGCCGCTTAAAGATCTTGCAGCGGCCACGGGCCTGCATACTTCCACCACACATCGGATACTGAACGATCTGGTGGTGGGTCGTTATGTCGAGCGTGTCGATAGCGGTCTGTACCAATTGGGCATGCGCCTGCTGGAACTGGGTTCCTTGGTGAAGGGGCGTCTGAATGTGCGCGAAGTGGCCTTGGAGCCCATGCGCGAGCTCCACAAGCTTACGGGCCAGACCGTCAATCTGTCTTTGCAGCAGGGCGATGAAATCGTCTATATAGAACGGGCCTGGAGCGAGCGCTCGGGCATGCAGGTCGTACGTGCCATCGGTGGGCGTGCGCCCTTGCATCTTACCTCTACCGGTAAGTTGTTTCTGTCGGTCAGCGACCCGCGTCAGGTCAAGGCTTATGCCATGCGTACCGGTCTTGCCGGCACTACCCGTAATAGCATCACGCAAACCGACCAGCTTGAACGCGACCTTAGCCAGGTGCGTCGCCACGGCTATTCGCGCGATAACGAAGAGTTGGAGTTGGGTGTGCGTTGCATTGCAGCCGGCGTATACGATGACACCGGCAAGCTGCAGGCCGGCTTATCGATATCCGCCCCAGCCGAGCGCATGCGCGACGAATGGATACCTATTTTGCTGCGCACAGCCGCGCAAATATCCGAGGCGCTGGGTTACGAAGCCGATCACTAAGTCAGTTGCAGGCATTGGCAATCAACATTTACAGGATTTCGTCTTGCGAGTATCTCTGTTAACGTGCTTGGCCATGCTGGCCTTTGCCAGCAACTCCATCCTTTGCCGTCTTGCGCTTAAAGAAGCGCACATCGATCCGCTGACGTTCACCCTGCTGCGCTTGGCAAGCGGGGCACTGATCTTGAGTACGCTCGTCTGGTGCCGTTCCTCGCCGATACAAAGAGGCGGAAGTTGGCCGGGAGCAGTTGCCTTGTTCCTGTACGCCATGACCTTTTCTCTGGCCTACGTAGGCATGGAGGCTGGCGCGGGAGCCTTGTTATTGTTCGGCGCGGTTCAACTGACTATGCTGCTATACGGCGTTGCCAAAGGCGAACGGCTGACGGCGCTGCCAATATTCGGTTTGCTCATCAGCATTGCGGGCCTTGTCTACCTGTTGTTGCCAGGCAGTACCGCGCCGCCGTTGGGTAGCGCAGCGCTCATGATTGTTGCTGGCATCGCATGGGGCGCATATTCCCTCATGGGCAAGAGCGCGGGAGATCCGCTGGCGACGACGGCGGGTAATTTTGTGCGAGCGCTTCCTTTGGGTTTGATCGGCGCCATGCCCTTCGCCGTCACTTTGCAATGGGATCGATGGGGCGTGCTTTACGCTGTGTTGTCCGGCGCGGTGGCCTCCGGCTTGGGCTATGCGGTTTGGTACGGCGTCATGAAGCATCTTCAGGTACTGAAAGCCAGTACGGTGCAATTGACTGTGCCGGTCATTAGCGTGCTGGCCGGCGTGGCGTTCCTGGATGAGGTCATGACGTTGCGCATTGTGCTGGCCTGCGCGGTTGTTCTGGGCGGCCTAGCCCTGGTTTTGGCCAGCAAGCAGCGCTTGCGAGGCTCATAGTGGGGAAGACTGCTCTGTGGCTGTTATGTCCTTGGTTATTTCCGCGCAGCATTGAAACGGCTCCACTATGACTCAGGGCCGATAAGGAGAAATCCCGCCCAGATCTTGCGAAAGTTCGAATGCGGTGCGTTTCATTTCCGGAACCAGCGTCTCTACCATATTGTCATTAAAGCGATAAAGTGGGATCACAACTGAAATCGCCCCAAACAGCGTAGTGCCTCTGGAAAAGACGGGACACGCAATGGCGGCGCTTTCGGGGTCGCGCTCGCCTTTCGTTACAGCATATCCAAGCTGCCGAATCGTTTCGTACCGCTCGCCATGGGTCGCATCGCCAATTGCACGGATAACATGGCCCGCAGCTCCCACATCAAGCGAGAACTGCTTTCCCTCTATCACGTGTAGGCGTACGGCCCTGTGTGGTTGTACGTGATGTAGGCAGACACGCTGCTCGCCTTCTCTTACATACAATCCCGCACACTCGCCGGAAACAGATACGAGCTGCCTCAAGCGCGGCAATACGTAGTCGGCCAAGTTGAAGGACCTGCGGTACATCTCGCTCAGGATCAATACCCGAGGCCCGACGACATACCGCCCATCCGTCAAGCGCTTGACGAATCCAGCCAATATCAGCGAGTCCAGCAATCGTAGGATAGTGCTTTCATATAACCCTGTTTCGACCGCCAGCATGGAAAGGGTG
>DATCYE010000372.1:0-17940 GCA_036570485.1 Pusillimonas sp.
GGTCGTTGCGCGGGCCACTTCGATCATGTTGGATACTTCAAGCGCTTCGATGCGGGCCGTGTTGAAGACCTTGGATTTATCATCGAAATAGATATTGTCCGCTTGCTGGGCAATGCCTTCGATGGACTCGACGCCCTTCTGTAAAAGATCGAGCGTACGGAACACGCCGCAGTGATGCTGCATTGAGACGCGCATGGAATTGGCCACGTCCTGGACTTTTTCGCCCGACGTGCGCGATTCGATCTTGTTGACGCGATCGAGCGAGTAGTCGATGGCCGATTCGGGAATCGGCTGGTGGGCGTGCTGGCGCTCGGGGTGCGATTGCACAATGTGATTGCCCGCCGAGCGGCCAAACACGATAAGGTCCAGCAGCGAATTGGTGCCCAGACGGTTGGCGCCGTGTACCGAAGTAGCGGCGCACTCGCCGATGGCGTACAGACCGTTGACCGGTGTAGTTTCGCCATTGGCAACGCTGACCACCTGGCCATAGATGTTGGTGGGAATGCCGCCCATCTGGTAGTGAATGGTGGGCACGACCGGAATCGGATCCTTGATGGGATCGACGTTGGCGAACTTGATGGCGATTTCGCGGATGGAAGGCAGGCGCTTCTGTATGGTTTCCGCACCCAGGTGGTCCAGCTTGAGCACCACATAGCTGCCGTCGCCGCAACCACGGCCTTCTTTGATTTCCTGGTCCATGGAACGCGAAACGAAGTCGCGCGGAGCCAGATCCTTAAGCGTGGGAGCGTAGCGCTCCATGAAGCGCTCGCCGTCTTTATTAAGCAAGATGCCGCCTTCGCCGCGCACGCCTTCGGTAATCAGCACGCCCGCGCCAGCCACGCCGGTGGGGTGAAACTGCCAGAACTCCAGGTCTTGCAGCGGCAGGCCGGCACGTGCGGCCATGCCCAGACCGTCGCCGGTATTGATGAAGGCGTTGGTGGAGGCGGCCCAGATGCGGCCGGCGCCGCCGGTTGCCAGCACGGTCTGCTTGGCTTCCAGCACGTAGATTTCGCCGGTTTCCATTTCGAGCGCGGTTACGCCCAGGACGTCGCCCGCTTCGTTGCGCAGCAGGTCAAGAGCCATCCACTCGACAAAAAACTGGGTGCGCGCGGCTACGTTACGCTGATACAGCGTATGCAGCATGGCATGACCGGTACGGTCGGCGGCGGCACAGGCGCGCTGTACAGGCTTTTCGCCGAAGTTGGCGGTGTGCCCGCCGAACGGACGCTGGTAAATGGTGCCGTCCGGATTGCGGTCGAAAGGCATGCCGAAGTGTTCAAGTTCGTAAACGGCGTTGGGCGCTTCGCGGCACATGAATTCGATGGCGTCCTGGTCGCCGAGCCAGTCGGAACCCTTGACGGTATCGTACATATGCCAGTACCAGCTGTCTTCGCTCATGTTGCCCAGCGACGCGCTGACGCCGCCCTGGGCCGCCACGGTGTGCGAGCGGGTGGGAAACACTTTGGACAAGACCGCGACCGATAAGCCGGCTTGCGCCAGTTGCAATGAGCAACGCATGCCGGCCCCGCCGGCACCTACGACCACCACATCAAACTGGCGGCGTGGTAAGGAATTTTTGACAGCAGCCACGGCTTATAAACTCCAAAGAATTTTTGCAAAGAAGACAACAGCACCCACCAGCCACAAGAGGGTCAGTACTTGCAGGAACAAGCGCAAGCCGGCTGATCGGACATAGTCCATCCAGATATCGCGCACGCCGATCCAGGCGTGCCAGGCAAGCGACAGAAATGCCAGCGTTGCCAGCAACTGTCCTGCCGGAATACCGATGCAGGTGAAGGTAAACAGATTGCGCCAGCTTTCGAAATTCATTTCAGGCGTGAAAAGAATTCCGAGAAACAGCACAATGGTGTAGACCGCCATGATGACGGCTGTGACGCGCTGGGCGATGAAATCGATGGTGCCGTAATGAGCACCGACGACCAGGCGTTTCGTACCGAGTAGTTCTTGAGCCATTACCACACCCCAAACAGTTTAAGACCGAAAACCAGGGTCAGCGCAAGGCTGACGCCGAACACCACCCCCGCCGTTTTCTGGGCGGTATGCTTGTCGTTGCCGATATGCAGATCAAGAACCAGATAGCGTATGCCTGCGCAGAAGTGATGCAGGAAACCCCAGATAAGGGCCAGCAAAACCAGCTTGCATAGCGGGTTTGCCATCCAGGCCTGTATGCTCGCGAAGCTTTCGGCCGAAGTGACGCTAAGCGCGAACAACGGCAGGATGACTATCGGGATACAGAGAAACAATAAAGCGCCGCTGACGCGGTGCAATATCGACGATTTCCCTGCCAAGGGCAGGCGGTAGCTTAGTATCTGCGGAACGCTTAGGTTGCGAAACTGCGGACGCGGCTTTGAAGCTGAATCGGACATGATGGCCTCGAGTTAAACAAAATAATTTATTGCAAAGCGCTACGGGTATTTTCGCCGATTTAAGGTGGATGTATCAAATCGACAAAAAGCCTAGCTAATTCAAACTGTTTTTATAGTGGAACCGCTCTGTTACATATAGCCCCCTACGAACTTCCATGGGGCGGTCTCCGTAGGTATAAGACACACGTTCCAACTGCAGCAGGGAATCGCCCTGCCCCACTTGCAGCTGCGCGGCCTGATCTGCGGTGGCCGACACGGCTTTGATTTTTTCTTCGGCACGCACCATGCTGACACCGAACTCCGACTCGAACAGGGCATACAAGGGCCCACGATAACGGGCCAGCGACTCGGCCGTCAGCCCCCGAAACACGGCTCCTGGAAGCCAGATATCATCCAGGATGGTGGGTGCTTGATCAAACGACAAAAGACGGCGCATATTGACAACGACTTCACCGCTGCGCAATTCAAGCAATGAAGCAATATCGGCTGGGGCTTTGACCCGCCTGCAATCCAGGATTTGGCTGCCCGAAACGGCCTGCTTGCCGTCATCGGGGGTCAAGCGCAGAAATCGGAAGCGAACCTTGGCCTCGTGGTGTGTTGCCACGAATGTACCCTTGCCCTGGCGCCTAAGCAATAGGTTCTCGGAGGCGAGTTCGTCGATGGCCTTGCGCACCGTGCCCTGACTGACCTGAAAACGCGCCGCCAGTTCGAGTTCGCTGGGGATGGCCTCGCCCGGTTTCCATTCGCCGCGATCCAGACTTTGCAGCAGCAAACCCTTGATCTGCTGATACAACGGGCTGAACGCCGCGCTGCTGGCAGAGCGATCAGGCACATTGCCGCGATCTGTTAAGGGTGAATCAGACATGACGCTTAAGATGAATACCGTGATGGGCCGGATTAGAATAAGGAAAGAACTCCAACGCCCGCCATTTTCGCATGCCTGACCGATTCTGTCTAACACTCTTCTGTCTTATATAAGATATAAGACAATTGACCAAGAAACGAAATTTCGCTAATCTATGACGCTATGTCTGCGTGCCTGCGAGCCCGTCTTGCTCCAAGGCCAAAGGCGTGCGGTTCGAATTCCGTCATCGCTTTTTCGCCCTTGCCGGGTTAAAGAAAGCCGCCAAAAGAATTACACTGTCCGTTGTCTCTTCTTACCACTCATTCCTACCATCTACCGGGAGATTGTTCATGTCCAAACCCGCCATGCGTGTCGCCGTAACCGGCGCAGCCGGCCAGATCGGCTACGCCCTGCTGTTTCGCATCGCCTCCGGCGAAATGCTCGGCAAAGATCAGCCTGTCATCCTGCAATTGCTTGAGATCCCTGACGAGAAAGCCCAGAAGGCGCTGAAAGGCGTCATGATGGAACTCGACGACTGCGCCTTCCCTCTGCTGGCCGGCATGAGCGCCCATAGCGATGCCCGCGAAGCCTTCAAAGACGTCGACGTCGCCCTGTTGGTGGGCGCGCGCCCACGCGGCCCCGGCATGGAACGCAAAGACCTGCTGCAAGTAAACGCACAAATCTTCACAGCGCAAGGCAAGGCCCTGAACGATGTGGCCAGCCGCAATGTGAAAGTGCTGGTCGTGGGCAACCCGGCCAACACCAACGCCTACATCGCCATGAAGTCCGCCCCCGATCTGCCGGCCAAGAACTTCACCGCCATGCTGCGCCTGGACCACAACCGTGCCCTGTCGCAATTGGCCGCCAAGTCGGGCAAGCCCGTGGCTGACATCGAAAAGCTGATTGTCTGGGGCAACCACTCGCCCACCATGTACCCCGACACCCGCTTTGCCACCGTCGGCGGTCAAAGCCTGGATGCCCTGATCAACGACCAGGCCTGGAACCGCGACACCTTCATTCCAACCGTAGGCAAACGCGGCGCGGCCATTATCGACGCGCGCGGCCTGTCTTCGGCCGCATCGGCCGCCAATGCCGCCATCGACCACATACACGATTGGGTATTGGGTTCGAACGGCAAGTGGGTCACCATGGGCATTCCGTCCGATGGCGCCTACGGCATCCCCGAGGGCATTATCTATGGCGTTCCCGTCACCACCGCCAACGGCGAATACACCCGTGTCGAAGGCCTGGAAATCGATGCCTTCTCGCGCGAACGCATGGACTTCACCCTCAAAGAGCTCCTGGAAGAGCGCGATGGCGTTAAAGACTTGCTGAAATAAAAGCGGTAGAAAACAAGGCCCTTCGCGGGGCCTTGTTTTTATCAATTCCAGGAACTTTCAAGTACATTGTCCCGATAAAGACAGTCTGGGTACGAGCTATCCAGTAGAGTCGGAGCAAGATTTTTTACGGAGCCAACCATGACCCGACCCGCATCAGCCGGCAGCCTGTTTCGCCAGGCGCTAAAAGAAGAACAACCCTTGCAGATCATGGGCGCCATCAACGCCAACCACGCATTGCTGGCCAAGCGGGCCGGTTATCGCGCCATCTACTTGTCGGGCGGCGGCGTCGCCGCTGGGTCGCTGGGCCTGCCGGACCTGGGCATCAACACCCTGGACGACGTCCTGACCGACATCCGCCGCATTACCGACGTGTGCGACGTTCCGCTGCTGGTGGACATCGATACCGGCTTCGGGCCTTCCGCCTTCAATATTGCCCGCAGCGTCAAAAGCCTGATCAAGTTCGGCGCGGCGGCCTGCCACATCGAAGACCAGGTCGGCGCCAAGCGTTGCGGCCATCGCCCCGGCAAAGAAATCGTCGGCACCCAAGAAATGGCCGACCGCGTCAAGGCCGCCGTCGATGCGCGTACAGATAGCGCTTTTTTCATCATCGCCCGCACCGATGCCATCGCCGTTGACGGCGTGGATGCCGCGCTGGAGCGCGCGCAGGCCTGCGTAGAAGCCGGCGCCGATGCGATTTTCGCCGAAGCATCCTACGACCTGGCCACCTACGAGCGCTTCTCCAAGACGCTGAACGTACCCGTGCTGGCCAACATCACTGAATTCGGTCAGACTCCTTTGTTCACCGTAGACGAACTGCGCGGCGCCGGCGTCGGCATGGTGCTCTACCCCTTATCGGCCTTCCGCGCCATGAACAAGGCAGCTGAAGCGGTTTACGCCGCCATACGGCGCGACGGGCATCAAAAAAATGTTGTCGACCTTATGCAGACGCGCGAAGAGCTCTACGACCGCATCGGCTACCACGAATTCGAATCCCGCCTCGATGCGCTCTTCCAGCAAGGCAAATCCAAGTAACCCATCAAGGAGTTGAGACATGGCCACCACCCAAGCAAGAAGCAAACAAGCCGCAAGCAAACAAGCTGCCAGCAGGCAGCCGGCAGTCGCGCCCAAGCCCAAGAAATCCGTCGCGCTATCGGGCGTAGTCGCAGGCAATACGGCCCTGTGTACCGTCGGTCGCAGCGGCAACGATCTGCACTACCGCGGCTACGACATCCTGGACATCGCGGAAACCTGCGAATTCGAGGAAATCGCCCATCTGCTGGTCCACGGCAAGCTGCCCAACAAGGCCGAACTGGCTGCCTACAAAGAAAAGCTGCGCAGCCTGCGCGGCCTGCCCGCATCGTTGCAGACGGCCCTGGAAGCACTGCCCGCGGCCAGCCATCCCATGGACGTCATGCGCACGGCGGTTTCCGTGCTGGGCTGCGTCCTGCCCGAAAAAGACGACCACAATCTGCCCGATGCCCGCGATATCGCGGATCGTCTGATGGCCAATCTGGGTTCGGCGCTGCTGTACTGGTACCACTTCAGCCATAACGGACACTACATCGACGTACAAACCGACGACGACAGCATAGGCGGGCATTTCCTGCATCTGCTGCATGGCAAAAAGCCCAGCGATGAATGGGTACGCGCCATGCATACCTCGCTTAATCTGTACGCCGAGCACGAATTCAACGCCTCTACCTTTGCCAGCCGCGTGATTGCCGGCACGGGCTCCGACATGTACTCGGCCATCGCCGGCGGCATCGGCGCCCTGCGCGGACCCAAGCACGGCGGTGCCAACGAGGTGGCCTTCGAAGTACAAAAACGCTACGAATCGCCCGACGAAGCCGAGGCCGACATCCGTCGCCGCGTCGAAAACAAAGAGGTCATCATCGGCTTCGGCCATCCGGTCTACACGGTGTCCGACCCGCGTAACCAGGTGATCAAAGGCGTGGCCCGCAAGCTGTCCAGGAAGCAGGCCAACATGAAAATGTTCGATATTGCGGAACGCCTGGAAACCGTCATGTGGGACATCAAGAAAATGTTCCCCAACCTGGATTGGTTCTCGGCCGTTTCCTATCACATGATGGGTGTGCCCACCGCCATGTTCACCCCCTTGTTCGTGATTGCGCGCACGGCGGGATGGTCGGCGCACATCATCGAGCAGCGCGTCGACAACAAGATCATCCGCCCCACCGCCAACTACGTGGGCCCGGAAGACCGCAAGTTCGTCCCCGTCGGCAAACGCTAAGGCGCACGGCAAGGGGCCATGACGGCCCCTTGCGCGCATTCAGCCGTTTCCGCGCCCTGCCGCACCTCCTGATCATCATCCTGCTTTTTCGGACGCCATGAATACTGCATACCGCAAACCCCTGCCCGGTACCCGGCTGGACTACTTCGACACGCGCGCAGCGGTCGACGCCATCCAGCCCGGCGCCTACGACACCCTGCCCTACACCTCGCGCGTATTCGCCGAAAACCTGGTCAGGCGCTGCGACCCGGCCACTCTGACCGCCTCGCTGACACAACTTATCGAGCGCAAGCGTGACCTGGACTTTCCGTGGTTTCCGGCACGCGTGGTGTGCCACGACATCCTGGGCCAGACGGCTCTGGTCGACCTGGCCGGCCTGCGTGAAGCCATCGCAGACAAGGGCGGCGATCCCTCGCTGGTCAATCCGGTGGTGCCGACCCAACTGATCGTCGACCATTCGCTGGCGGTGGAACATGCCGGCTTCGAAAAAGACGCTTTCCAGAAAAACCGGGCTATCGAAGATCGCCGCAACGACGATCGCTTCCACTTCATCGACTGGACCAAAAAAGCGTTCAAGAACATCGACGTGATCCCACCGGGCAACGGCATCATGCACCAGATCAATCTGGAAAGAATGTCGCCCGTAGTGCATGCCCTAGACGGCGTGGCTTTTCCCGATACGCTGGTGGGCACCGACAGCCATACTCCGCACGTCGACGCGCTTGGGGTGATTGCCATAGGCGTGGGCGGCCTGGAAGCCGAAAGCGTGATGCTGGGCCGCGCATCCTGGATGCGCTTGCCCGACATCATCGGGGTCGAGCTCACCGGCAAACTTCGGCCAGGCTCGACCGCCACCGATCTGGTGCTGGCGATGACCGAATTTCTGCGCAAAGAAAAAGTCGTGTCGTCCTATCTGGAATTCTACGGCGAAGGCGCATCCCGCCTGACCCTGGGCGACCGCGCCACCATCTCGAACATGACGCCGGAATACGGCGCCACGGCGGCCATGTTCTACATCGATCAGCAAACCATCGATTATCTGAAACTTACCGGCCGCGACGACGAGCAGGTCAAGCTGGTGGAAACCTATGCCAAGCACACCGGGCTTTGGGCCGACAGCCTGAAGACCGCTGAATACGAACGCGTGCTGAAATTCGACCTGTCGACCGTGGTGCGTAATATTGCCGGCCCATCCAACCCGCATCGTCGGGTGCCGACGTCGGAGCTGGCCGCGCGCGGAATCTCCGGCAAGGTCGAGAACGAGCCGGGCCTGATGCCGGACGGCGCAGTGATCATTGCCGCCATCACCAGTTGCACCAACACCAGCAATCCGCGCAATGTCATCGCCGCCGGCCTGCTGGCGCGCAACGCCAACGCACGCGGCCTTAGCCGTAAACCCTGGGTCAAGACCTCGCTGGCGCCCGGCTCCAAGGCCGTCCAGCTTTATCTGGAAGACGCCAAGCTGCTGCCCGAACTGGAGCAACTGGGCTTTGGTATTGTGGGCTTTGCCTGCACCACCTGTAACGGCATGAGCGGCGCGCTGGATCCCGTCATCCAGAAAGAGGTCGTCGACCGCGACCTATACGCCACTGCCGTGTTGTCGGGCAACCGCAACTTCGACGGCCGCATCCATCCCTACGCCAAACAGGCCTTCCTGGCCTCGCCGCCCCTGGTGGTGGCCTACGCCATTGCCGGGACCATACGTTTCGATATCGAAAAAGACGTGCTGGGCCTAGATCAAAACGGCCAGCCGGTCACCCTGAAAGACCTCTGGCCGACAGACGAAGAAATCGACGCCATCGTCGCCGCCAGCGTCAAGCCGGAACAGTTCCGCGTGGTCTACGACCCTATGTTCGCCAAGCGGGCGGACACGGGCGAGCAGCTTAAGCCTCTGTACGAGTGGCGCCCCCAAAGCACCTACATCCGCTGCCCGCCCTACTGGGAAGGCGCACTGGCCGGCGAACGCACGCTAACAGGCATGCGCCCCCTTGCCGTGCTGGGCGACAACATCACCACCGACCACCTCTCGCCTTCGAACGCCATCATGGCCAATAGCGCCGCCGGCGAATATCTGGCCAAAATGGGCTTGCCCGAAGAAGACTTCAATTCCTACGCTACACACCGTGGCGATCACCTGACCGCGCAGCGCGCCACCTTCGCCAACCCCAAACTGTTGAACGAAATGGTCAAGGAAAACGGGCAGGTCAAGCAAGGGTCATTGGCCCGCATCGAACCCGAAGGCAAGGTCACCCGCATGTGGGAGGCCATCGAAACCTATATGGAACGCAAGCAGCCGCTGATTATCGTGGCCGGCGCCGACTATGGTCAGGGCTCTTCGCGCGACTGGGCCGCCAAGGGCGTACGCCTGGCCGGGGTGGAAGCCATTGTCGCCGAAGGCTTCGAGCGCATCCACCGCAGCAACCTGGTCGGCATGGGCGTGCTGCCGCTGGAATTCAAGCCGGGCACAAACCGCCACACCTTGAATATAGACGGCACCGAAACCTTCGATGTCGTGGGCGCATGCACGCCGCTGGCTACACTGACCCTGATTATCAACCGCCGCAACGGCGAACGCGTTGAAGTACCCGTCACTTGCCGCCTGGATACATCCGAAGATGTATCCATTTACGAGGCAGGCGGCGTGCTGCAACGCTTTGCCCAGGACTTCATCGAATCGGCAAGCGCTGTTTAAGCCAAGGAGACTACCCCATGACCCACGCAGCCCAGATCAAAGTGCCGGCCACCTATATGCGCGGCGGCACCAGCAAAGGCGTGTTCTTCCGTTTGCAAGATTTACCCGCAGCCGCCCAGGCTCCGGGCGCGGCACGCGACGCCTTGCTGATGCGCGTAATCGGCAGCCCCGATCCCTACGGCAAGCAGACGGACGGCATGGGCGGGGCTACGTCCAGCACCAGCAAAACGGTCATCTTGTCCAAAAGCGACAGACCCGGCCACGACGTCAACTATCTGTTCGGCCAGGTATCCATCGACAAGCCTTTTATCGACTGGAGCGGCAACTGCGGCAACCTTTCGGCTGCGGTCGGCCCCTTCGCCATCGCCAACGGGCTGGTGGATGCCAGCCGCATTCCGCAAGACGGCGTGGCCACTGTACGCATTTGGCAGGCCAACATCGGCAAGACCATCGTCGCGCACGTACCCATTACCCATGGCCAGGTGCAGGAAACCGGCGACTTCGAACTGGATGGCGTGACCTTTCCGGCCGCCGAAGTGCAGCTTGAATTCATGGACCCCGCCGCCGAAGAAGACGGCGCGGGCGGTGCCATGTTTCCCACCGGCAAGCTGGTCGACGATCTTGAAGTGCCGGGCGTCGGAACGCTGAAAGCCACCTTTATAAACGCCGGCATCCCGACCATATTCGTCAATGCCCGCGATATCGGCTACACCGGCACCGAACTACAAGAGGCCATCAACGGCAACGACCAGGCTTTGGCCATGCTCGAAACCATACGTGCGCACGGCGCCGTGCGCATGGGCCTGATCCAGCATATCGATGAAGCCGCCAAGCGCCAGCACACGCCCAAGGTGGCTTTCGTCGCCGAACCGGCCGATTACACCTCGTCCAGCGGCAAGCATATCGCCGCCGGCGACATCGACCTGCTGGTGCGCGCCGTATCCATGGGCAAGCTGCACCATGCCATGATGGGCACGGCGGCCGTCGCCATCGCCACCGCTGCCGCCGTACCGGGCACCTTGGTGAATCTGGCGGCTGGCGGCGGCGAACGCAACGCAGTATGCTTTGGCCATCCCTCCGGCACATTGCGGGTGGGAGCACAAGCCAGCCTGCAAAATCAGGAATGGACGGTGACCAAGGCCATCATGAGCCGCAGCGCCCGCGTACTGATGGAAGGCTGGGTTCGCCTACCCGGCGACGCCTTCTAAAGCAAGGGGCCGCCTCACCGGAGCCCCTGCCGACATGGAATCCAGCAAGCGTCCTCAATGGGACAAGGTTCTGACCGATATCGTCGATTACGTCCACGACTATCCAATCGATTCCGATCTGGCGTATGAAACCGCCCGCCTGTGCCTAATCGATACGCTGGGCTGCGGGCTGGAAGCGCTTGAGTATCCGGCCTGCACCAAATTGCTGGGCCCCATCGTGCAGGGCACGATAGTGCCTAACGGCGCACGGGTGCCGGGCACGCAGTTCCAGCTGGATCCCGTGCAAGCAGCCTTCAATATCGGCGCCATGATCCGCTGGCTGGACTTCAACGACACTTGGCTGGCGGCGGAATGGGGCCACCCTTCCGACAACCTGGGCGGAATACTGGCCTGCGCCGATTGGCTTTCGCGCAGCGCCGTCGCGGTCGGCAAACCGGCACTTACCATGCGCGCCGTTCTGACTGCGATGATCAAGGCACACGAAATCCAAGGCTGCATTGCACTGGAAAACTCCTTCAACAAGGTCGGCCTGGATCACGTCGTACTGGTCAAGGTCGCCTCGACCGCAGTGGTTGCGCAGTTGCTGGGGCTTGGCCGCGACGAAACCCTTAATGCGGTATCGCTGGCTTGGGTAGACGGCCAAAGCCTGCGCACCTATCGGCATGCGCCCAACACCGGCAGCCGCAAAAGCTGGGCGGCGGGCGATGCCACCAGCCGTGGCTTGCGCCTGGCCCTTATGGCCAGGACCGGCGAAATGGGCTATCCCACGGCGCTGACCGCCAAGAACTGGGGCTTCTACGACGTGCTCTTCAAGGGCCGGGAATTCACCTTCCAGCGCTCTTACGCCAGCTATGTCATGGAAAATGTGCTGTTCAAGATATCGTTCCCTGCCGAATTCCATGCGCAGACCGCCGTGGAATGCGCCATGCAACTGCACTCCAGACTACGAAACAGCGGCAAAACCGCCGACGACATCGCAAAGCTGACGATCCGCACCCACGAAGCCTGCCTGCGCATCATCGACAAAAAAGGTCCGCTGAACAATCCGGCCGATCGTGACCACTGCATCCAGTACATGGTGGCCGTGCCACTGATTTTCGGACGGCTCACCGCCGCCGATTACGAAGATGCCATGGCCGCCGACCCGCGCATAGATGCCTTGCGCAACAAAATCGACTGCGTGGAAGACCCCGCATTCACGGCCGATTACCACGACCCCGAAAAGCGCTCCATCGCCAATGGGCTGACCGTTCAATTCAAAGACGGCGGCACGCTGGACGAGGTTGTATGCGAATACCCCATTGGCCACAGGCTGCGCCGCAAAGAAGGCATTCCGCTGCTCGAAGACAAGTTCCGTAGAAATCTGGCGCGCCGCTTTCCGGCCCGGCAACAGCAGCGCATACTTGACGCATCACTGAACCGCAAGGCACTGGAAACCATGCCTGTCCACGAGTACGTAGACTTGTATGTCATCTGATACGCCCAACACGCACGCCTGACAGGCGTGCGCAGGGTGCCGGCGCCAATATGATTTAATGACAGCACTTCACCGCGCCCCTTGCGCATGGCCCAGGGGCTTTTTCTTAGCTATTTACCTGTTGTTCCGGCCCGCCAACCATGTTCGAGACTTTCGCCTTTTACGCCCTGCCCTTCACCTTTACGCTGCTGGTTGCTTGCGCGCTTACCTGCCTGGCCTGCGGCATTTTCCTGCTTTTGTTCCGCATCCGCGCCACCAACGAAGCCATGCGCCATCCCTACCTGGACAAACACCCGTGGGAACGCTATCCGCTGTCCATACGCGCCGCGATTTTCATGGACTACTTCCTGCGCATTGCCTTTCCCAAATCCAGCTTCTGGATTATCGGGCAAGCCAACCGCCTGCTGGCTCATGTGCAGCCCGACGATGTCCCTTCGCGTATCAAATGGCCCCTGATCGGATTCTGGGGCGGCTGCTTCATGGGCATCGCCGCTATGCTTGTATTGTGGGCGCTGATCCTGCTTACAATGGCCTGATGATTTTCCAACACCCCAAGGAGCTGGTCCGCCTATGAGCCGCGCAGTCGAACACAATCTTGCCCAACAGCGTTTCGAATGGATCGAAGGCGGCCTGCTCAGCGTGCTGGACTACCAGCTTCAGAACGGCGTGATGGTCATCACCCACACGGGCGTCCCCGAAGCCTTGGGCGGGCGCGGCATCGCCGCCGACCTGACCAAGACGGCGCTGGACACCGCCAAAGAGCAAAACTGGGGCGTCCGCCCCCTTTGTTCCTATGCTGCGGCCTATATAAAACGTCATCCAGAATACGAAAACCTGGTGGCCTGAACCGGTAGAGCCGGATCGGGCCGGCTCCGATTTCCGTCACATTCGATCATAAAGCCACAGATGTCGTTCTTATGTCTTATATAAGATATAAGACATTTGCCTCCGAGCCTGCTTCCTTCTACAATTGAAGGCATAGAGCCATTCCTAGAAACTTCGACTCAAAGGGCACGCATCATGCTGGAATCATATCGTCAACACGCTGCCGAACGCGCCGCGTCGGGCATACCCCCCCTTCCTCTTTCGGCACAACAAACGGCCGACCTCATCGAACTGCTCAAGGCTCCGCCGGCAGGCGAGGAAAGCTTTCTGGTCGATCTGTTCACGCACCGCGTGCCGGCCGGCGTTGACGACGCCGCCAAGGTAAAGGCGTCTTATCTGGCCGCCATCGCCCTGGGCAAGGAAACCTGTTCGCTCATCGACCGCAAGCATGCCACCGAATTGCTCGGCACCATGCTGGGCGGCTACAACATCAGCCCCCTTATCGAACTGCTCGATAACGCAGAACTGGGCACTGTCGCCGCCGAAGCGCTCAAGAAGACGCTGCTGGTGTTCGACGCCTTCCACGACATCAAAGACAAAGCCGACAAGGGCAACGCCAATGCGCGCGCCATTTTGCAAAGCTGGGCCGATGCCGAATGGTTCACCAGCCGTCCCGAAGTACCCGAAAGCCTGACCCTGACGGTTTTCAAGGTAAGCGGCGAAACCAACACCGACGACCTGTCGCCCGCGCCCGACGCCTGGAGCCGCCCCGACATTCCCCTGCATGCATTGGCCATGCTGAAGAACCCGCGCGAAGGCATACAGCCCGACGAAGCCGGCAAAATCGGCCCCATCAAGTTCATCGAAAGCCTGAAGCAAAAAGGCCATTTGGTCGCCTATGTGGGCGACGTGGTCGGCACGGGTTCCTCGCGCAAGTCCGCCACCAACTCGGTGCTCTGGCATACCGGCGAAGACATCCCCTTCGTGCCGAACAAGCGTTTTGGCGGCGTCTGCCTGGGTAACAATATCGCGCCCATCTTCTATAACACCATGGAAGACGCCGGCGCATTGCCCATCGAACTGGATGTTTCCCAAATGAATATGGGCGACGTCATCGAACTGCGCCCCTATGAAGGCCGTGCCCTGAAAAATGGCGAAGTCATCGCCGAGTTCAAGATCAAGTCCGACGTGCTGTTCGACGAAGCGCGCGCCGGCGGCCGCATTCCGCTGATCATCGGTCGCGGCCTGACGGCCAAGGCGCGCGAAGCGCTGGGCCTGGCACCGTCCACCCAATTCCGCCTGCCGCAGAATCCCGCTGATTCGGGCAAGGGCTACACGCTGGCCCAGCAAATGGTCGGCCGCGCTTGCGGCTTGCCGGAAGGCCAGGGCGTGCGCGCCGGCACCTACTGCGAACCCAAGATGACTTCGGTAGGCAGCCAGGACACCACCGGCCCCATGACCCGCGACGAACTAAAAGACCTGGCCTGCCTGGGCTTCTCGGCCGACCTGGTCATGCAGTCTTTCTGCCATACCGCCGCCTATCCCAAGCCCGTCGACGTCAAGACCCACCACGAACTGCCCGCTTTCATCAGCACGCGCGGCGGCGTGTCGTTGCGCCCTGGCGACGGCATCATCCACTCGTGGCTGAACCGCATGCTGCTGCCCGACACCGTCGGCACGGGCGGCGACTCGCACACCCGCTTCCCTCTGGGCATCAGCTTCCCCGCCGGCTCCGGCCTGGTGGCCTTCGCGGCCGCCACCGGCGTCATGCCGCTGGACATGCCTGAATCCGTCCTGGTGCGTTTCAAGGGCAAGATGCAGCCCGGCGTCACCTTGCGCGACCTGGTCAGCGCTATTCCGCTCTACGCCATCAAGCAAGGCCTGCTGACCGTAGCCAAGCAAGGCAAGGTCAATATTTTCTCGGGCCGCATCGTTGAAATCGAAGGCTTGCCCGACCTGAAGGTAGAACAGGCATTCGAGCTGTCCGACGCATCGGCCGAGCGCTCCGCCGCCGGCTGCAGCGTGCGCCTGAACAAAGAGCCCATCATCGAATACATCAACAGCAATATCACCTTGCTGAAGTGGATGATCGCCAACGGCTACGAAGACGAACGCACCCTGGGACGCCGCATCAAGGCCATGGAAGCCTGGCTGGCCAATCCGCAATTGCTCGAACCCGACGCCGACGCCGAATACGCCGCAGTCATCGAAATCGACCTGGCCGATATCCATGAGCCCATCGTTGCCTGCCCCAACGATCCGGACGACGTGAAGACACTGTCCGACGTTGCCGGCAATGTCATCGATGAAGTCTTCATCGGCAGCTGCATGACCAACATCGGCCACTTCCGCGCCGCATCCAAGTTGCTGGAAGGCAAGCGCGACATGCCGTCCAAGCTGTGGGTCGCTCCACCTACCAAGATGGACCAGAAGCAGCTTACCGAGGAAGGCCATTACGGCGTCCTGGGCAGCGCCGGCGCCCGTATGGAAATGCCCGGCTGCTCGCTGTGCATGGGCAACCAGGCACAGGTACGTGAAGGCGCCACGGTCATGTCGACCAGCACCCGCAACTTCCCGAACCGCCTGGGCAAGAACACCAATGTGTACTTGGGTTCGGCCGAACTGGCCGCCATCTGCTCGCGCCTGGGCCGCATCCCGACCCGCACCGAATACATGGAAGCGGTAGGCGTGCTGGACAAGGACAGCGATGAAATCTATCGCTACATGAACTTCGACCAAATCGAAGACTTCAAGGAAATCGCCGACTCAGTCAGCGTATAAGGCAGTAGCAGTTCAGTAGTCAGGCCCTCGGCGCAACAAGCCGGGGGCTTTTTTTTGGGTCCGGCCCACCAATTGTTCCAGGTAGATGCCAAACAAGTCTTGAGAGGCCTGCTTGAACATGCGGATGCGTCCGGTATGGCTAAGTACCAGCAGCCCCACCGTATGCGCGAACAGCGCGGTGACCTCTTCCAGCGCCTGTTTGGCCGGCATCCCGAGCAAGAGCAAGGCATCCTGAGTCGGTTGCAAGGCATTGCGCAGCTGTACATTCAATGTATCGTTCAAGTCGGGTGTCAGACCCCGGGGTTGCATGCCCTGGAATAGGTAGAAACCAAGATCTAGGTCGCGTGGATTCTCCCGATAGAAATCAAAGAAGGCTGTCGCTGTCGCCCGCAAGGCGGAAGAACCCGGCGATGCCGTGTCCCGCGCCTGCTGAACACGATCATTGAGCCTGTCCAGGGATTCACCCAACAGCGCACCATACAGATCTTCCTTGCTGGCGAAATAACTATAGATCGCGCCAGGCGTGTAGCCGGCCCGCTGAGCGACTTCCCGAATACTGGTTTTTTCCATACCCAGCTCAAAGAACGCCGATCTGGCGGCAGCAAGGACAAGTTCCCGCCTGACGTCGGCCAAAGCGCGCTGTCTTAGCTGACGCGGGTCGACTGTGGCTTCGGCTTTTTTACGAACCGGACGCGGAGTGGTGCGAGTGGAAGTCGGTATGCTCATTATCAAATTATAAACGTTGACAATTAAATTGAACACCGTTTAAATCTATTACATGCAGTTTAAAGGAGACAGCAATGAATACCAATGACCCAACAGCGCCGGCCACCAGAGTCAGCCTGATGTCGGGTGACGACTACCGGGAATCCCTGCGTCAATACACGCCCAAGGTTTTCGTCGATGGCCGCGAAGTAACCAGCGTCGTCGATGAATCGGCCTTTCGCCCCGGCGTCAATGCCTTGGCATATACCTACGACTATGCCCTGCGTCCGGAACTGGAGCCCATCGCCTTGGCCACCCAAGCCAGCCGCAACCGAGTCGTCAGCCGTATGCTGCACGTAAACGAATCGTCCGGCGACCTGCTCAACAAACTGGAAGCCGTCCGGGTGCTGTGTCAGGAAACCGGCTGCGCACAGCGCTATCTGGCACACGATGCCTTGAATGGCATTGCCCAGGTCTCGGCTCGAATCGACGATGCCAAGGGCACGACCGAGCATCGCGCACGGTTCGAAGCCTATCTGGCGCGGGTGCAGGACGAAGACCTATCGCTGGGCATCGCCATGACGGACGCCAAGGGCGACCGCAGCAAGAAGCCTCACCAGCAGGCCTCTCCCGACACCTACGTTCATGTGGTCGAGCGCAATGGCAAGGGCATCGTCATCAGCGGCACCAAAGCCATCGTTACAGGCGCGCCCTACATGCACGAACTGCTGGTCATGCCCAGCCGCAACATGGGCCACGAAGACAAAGACTTTGCCGTGTGCTGCGCCCTGCGTGTCGATGAACCGGGTGTAACCATCATCTCGCGCCCCGCGGGGCGCCCGGGTGAAAAGCTCGAGCATGGCGATGCTCTCTTTTCACGCAAATACGGCCAAGCCACCGCCGTCGTTATTTTCGATCGTGTTTTCGTGCCTTGGGAACGGGTGTTCTACGCCGGCGAATGGGAGCACAGCCATGTCCTGACCTATAGCTACGCCACGCACCATCGCCACAGTTGTATTGCCGCCAGGGCTGGATTTGGCGACTTGTTGATTGGTGCCGGCGCCCTGATGTGCGAAGCCAATGGCCTGGATCCCGCGACCAAGAGCAATCTGCGCGAACCAATGGTGGAATTGATCAAGATCACTGAAGGCTTTTATGCCTGTGGCGTTGCCGCCAGCGTCTATGCAACCCGCGACGAATACAGCCAGTCATTCATGCCCGACCCGGTATTCAGCAATATCGGAAAGCTCCTGCTAGCCACGCAGATCTACGACATGCATCGTATCGCGCACGAAGTGTCGGGTGGGCTGATCGTTGCGTTGCCGGGGCCGGACGAAGACCACAATCCGGCTACCGCCGCCAAGCTGTCCGAAGTATTACAGGCCAATCCAGCGGTGCCCTATGAGAAACGCATACAAACAGCACGTTTC
>DATCYE010000373.1:0-7717 GCA_036570485.1 Pusillimonas sp.
GAGCGGCTCTGCTGAGCGGGTGGTGTGTGGTGGTACGAAGCACGACATAGCGAGGTAGCGTTGGCTCGACGATGCGCCGGATGTACAGCTTGTTCACGTAATGTTCCTGGCGCGCCAGATGCTCGCTCCAGATGGCATAGCACCTTGATCGCCTGATCAGGGCCAGTTGTGCCTCGATGGAATCGGCTTCAAAAATAATGCGCAAGCGAATGCCCTGCTTCAAGGCCTCTTCCTCCATGCGGATGCGAAGCCCGTTTGGTGACGCAGGAAGCACCAGCGGGATATCATTCAAGCCACAAAACGGGATGTCCTGGCTGTCGATCCCATATAGCTCCTGACCAACCAGCACCAGGTCGGATTGCGCCAGCACATCTTCATTTGCAACGCGCAACGCCCGATACTGCGTAGTCAGTGCAATATCGACTTGCCCACTGCTCAGCCATTCTTCATGCTGAGCGCTGAAACTTTCCACCATTCTGAGTATGACGCCCGGATACTTCTGCTGCACCTCATCGAACAGGTCGGCGGCAAAGGCGCGCATATAAGCGGTCAACAATGCAATGGAGACGACCCCGCTGGGGCCGCCGCTTCGTTCACGGATATCCCTGACAAAGCTATCACACCCTTCGACAACCCTCCTGGCCTGCTCAATTGCCAGCACGCCAATGGCCGTCGGCTGAACGCCGCGCCCAGTCCGATGGAAAAGGGGAGCATTCAAGGTCTGCTCCAAGGCCTTCAGGCTGCGGCTTACCGATGGCTGCGTCAAGGACAGCGCATCCGCAGCACGGGAAATATTGCCTAGTTCCGCGACCTTCAGGAATAAACGCAAGGTCTGGATATCAATGTTGTGCGTCATGCGTGCATCGTATACCTGTTAGAGGAAGGGGCGCATAGGCAACAGGGTGGGCATGCATTAAGGTAGGCCTTGTTCAGTGACCAATCATTCAATAAAAAACCGGAGACCAACATTCATGAACCGCCGCCTATTTCTTTTGCTCTCTGTAGCATCCGCCTGCATCTCGCCACTGGTCGCCCAGGCAGCCGCATTTCCCGACAAGCCCATCCGCATTATCGTACCGTATGCGCCGGGCGGCACCACCGACATGCTGGCACGTGTTGTCGGCAAGCACATGTCGGACAATCTTGGGCAAAGCGTCATCGTCGAAAACAAACCAGGCGCCAACGGCATGCTGGGCTCGTCGATGGTGGCAAAATCCGCGCCGGACGGCTACACACTGGGCGTTGCTTCGCCCGGCAACCATGCCGCCAACGCCAGCCTGTACAAAGAAGTGCCCTATGACACCATCAAGGACTTCACCGCCGTCTCGCAAGCTGTGAATTCGCCGATGATTCTGGTGGCGCATCCCAGCCTGGGGGTCAAAACCGTCGCCGAGCTGATCGCAAAGGCGAAAGCCGAACCGGGCGCCATCATATACGCGTCAGGCGGCACCGGATCCTCTATGCACCTTGCGATGGAGCAGTTTGCAAAGATGGCCGGCATCAAAATGACTCATGTCCCTTACAAAGGCTCCGGAAATTCCTATATCGATCTTCTGGCCGGGCGGGTATCGCTGTTAATGGACATCAGCCCGCAAGCGCTGCCTCGCGTGCGCAATGGCGAACTGCTTGCGCTGGGCACGGCATCGGAAAAGCGCTTGCCCGAACTGCCTGACGTTCCCACGATCGACGAGGCCGGGGTAGCCGGGTATCGCGCCGGCTCCTGGTACGGATTTGTCGGCCCCGCCGGGATTCCCCCAAAGACACTGGACACCCTGAACTCGGCCATCACTGCCGCACTACGTGACCCCGAGATCGAAAAGAAGCTCCAGGCCGCCGGACTGCAAATCGTTGCGAGCAAACCGCAAGAATTTCAGTCCTTTATCGAGGCTGAAGTCAAGAAATCCGCACAGATCATCAAAGATGCCGGCATTCAGCCAGAATAACCCACAGACACTTAGGACGTTTCTCCATGATTCAAGAATTCACTCCGATCGATTTCAATGCCCGCCGTCAAAAAATCGCTGCTTCCGTAAGGGCGGCGGGATTTGACGCCTATATTGGAACGCGACAAGGAGCCCTGCATTACCTGAGCGGCGCGTTCATGCCGTGGCGTGGCGCGGTCATCGTCACGGCAAATGGCGATTGCAAGTTCGTTTACTGGGCCTGGGACGCCAGCCGCATCCGTGAAGAAGGCGTCGATGTCGACATCACGCCGTTCACTTTTTCGGACTTCACGCGCATCATTGCCGGGAAGCTGAACGAACTGGGGTTGTCGAAGGGGCGCATAGGTATCGACCTTGCCCACCCTGGTGCAGCGCAGATTGCACCCGGAATGGTTTGCGCAAGCGAATACCTGGAACTGAAAGATCTGTTGCCCAATGCCGATATCCGGAACGGCGTCGACATTCTTGACGACGTCATGCTGATCAAGGATGCCGCTGAAATCGAACGCCTGCGCTTTGCCGCGCATGTGGCGGACAAAGGCTTCAATGCGGGCCGCAACGCGGTTCGGGCCGGCGTTACTGAAAACTCCGTGGCGGGCGCGATCGAAAAAGCCAACCGCGACCATGGCAGCACCTGGGCCTGGGCCTTGACCGGGGGCACAGAGGTTGGATCAGGAAATCGTACCGGTTACCTGCATGGCGTAACGCAGCAAGCCTCCGAAAAACTGATTCAGGACAATGAATTCGTTATCCTGGACCTGCACCCAATGATCGACCTTTACCTTGCCGATTCTTCCATTCCGGTCTTCCTTGGCAAGCCGACAGCACAGCAACAAGGCATGATCGACTGCTGGGAAGAGGTGGTGGCGACCATGATCGAAAACATGAGACCCGGCCTGGCTATACCGGAAGTGGTAAAGAAGGGGCTCGCCGTGTTTGAACGCCATGGCTTGACGGATTATTGCCTGCCGACCTTCGGACACGGGCTGGGAACCTGCGCAAGAACACGACCTTTCATCAATCTGCGCAGCCAGGACGTCGTCCAGGCCGGCATGGTCGTTGCACTGGGTACGCACCTTTATGTACCCAAGGTCGGCGGCATGCGGCTTGAGTTCCCCTTGCTCGTAACGGATAAGGGCGGCGAAGCCTTGATGGAGACCCCGCCAAAAGTCCATTTCGTTTAACCGCCTCTGCCCAATCTACCTGTGCCTGCTCTAAAGACGCCGTGTCCGGCACTGGGCGAAGCGAAGGTTGAGCACGCCGCGTTTCTTGTGCGCTTCGGAGAGGCAAGGCCGCATCTGTTTGAGCGCCATGCTTATTGGGCAGCCAGTGGCTGCCCAATGGCGCGAGTTATGCGGCCGCTCCGAAGGGGCAAGAAACGTGGGGAATCCCGGCTTGCCGGGATCGTGCGATCTGAGCGGCGTCCAGTGCCGGACACGGCGTCTCTTAAGAACAAGAAGAGCAAATTCATCAAGCCTCTCGCCCCAATCAGGGCAAGAAGCATCTAGCTAAAACATCAACGCACCGGCAAGGCATACATCAGCCCGCCGTCCGTCCATTGCGCGTTCAGCCCGCGTTGTATCTTCAAGGGACTGCCCTGCCCCACATTGCGCTCGAAGCTTTCCCCGTAATTGCCCACCTGCTTGATGATGTTGTAGGCCCATTTCTCGTCCAGGCCCATGTTCTTGCCCGCACCCGGCGTTACGCCCAATAGCCGCTTCACATTCGGGTTCGTGCTTTTCAACTGCTCGTCGACATTCTTGGAAGTAATGCCAAGCTCTTCAGCGCCCACCATCGCCTGCAAAGTCCACTTCACCACATTCAGCCAAGCGTCATCTCCCTGGCGTACGAAAGGCCCCAGCGGCTCTTTGGAAATAATCTCTGGCAACACCTGGTAATCGTCCGGCTTGGTCAGTTTGGAAATACGTATCGACGCCAACCCTGACGCATCGGTTGTGAACACATCGCAACGACCCGCCGCAAACGCATTCACCACCTCGTTGAACTGCTCGATGACTACCGGCTTGTACTCCACATTATTGGTTCGCGCCCAGTCAGCCATCGTGTTCTCGTTGGACGTACCCGTTTGCATGCAGACCGAGGCGCCGCTCAGATCTTTGGCGCTTTTCACGCCCAGGGACTTGGGCACCAGGAAACCCTGGCCATCGTAAAAATTGATGCCCGCAGAGATCGCGCCCAAGGCCGTGTCGCGCTGCTGCGTAACCGTGGTGTTGCGCGCCAGCAGATCGATCTCGCCCGACTGCAAAGCCGTAAAGCGTTGCTGCGAATTAAGCGGCACCGCCTTGAACTTGGAGGCATCGCCCAAGGTGGCTGCCGCCACCGCCCTGCACAAGTCAACGTCCAGCCCCTGCCACTGCCCCTTTGCGTCTGGTGCGGAAAAACCCGCAAAACCCGTCGTGACACCGCACTGGACCTCGCCGCGCTTCTGGACCACTTCCAGCGTGCCGGCTTGCGCCATCGACGCTGCGCCCAACAAGGCGGCGGTAGCCACGGCGTATTTGAACTTGTGCATAACATTCCCCTGTAAAAAACAACACGCATTTGGTCGCATCTTACTGCAATCGACCCCGGGGAAAACCCATAAACTTATTCGTAACTGCGTATATCGTCTATTACCTTGCCGTCATTGGGCAGGCTGCCCGGTTCGACCGGCTCGATATCGGCGCGCAGCTTGGTCAGCTCGCGCACCGAGTCTGCAATCCGTGCCAGGGCATCCTGACTGGGATGATCCAGTTCGGCCTTCAGAACCATCACGTCGCTGCCCACATTACCGCTGACCACCAGCCTCACCTTGCCGACCTCGGGGTGGCGCTTCAAGACGCCGGCCACCTGACCTGGGTGCACGAACATCCCGCGTACCTTGGTCGTCTGGTCGGCGCGCCCCATCCAGCCCTTGATGCGCATATTCGTGCGGCCGCAAGGCGAGGCGCCCGGCAAAATGGCCGACAGGTCGCCGGTGCCAAAACGCAGCAGCGGATAATCGGGATTCAGCGTGGTTACCACCACTTCGCCCACTTCGCCTTCCGGCAAAGGCTGATTCGTGCCGGGGCGCACGATTTCCAGAATGATGTCCTCGTTCACCACCAGGCCTTCGCGCGCCGAGGTTTCGTAAGCCATCATGCCCAGATCGGCGCTACCGTATGCTTGGTAACCATCAATACCGCGTTCGCTGAACCACTTGCACAACGACGGCGGAAACGCCTCGCCGGAAAACAGCGCACGTTTAAGCGACGGCAGCGGCACACCCATCTGGTCGGCTTTTTCAAGGATGATTTTCAGGAAGCTGGGGGTACCGGTGTAGCCCGACGGCGCCAGGTCGGCAATGGCCTGCACCTGCTGCTCGGTTTGCCCCACGCCTCCGGGAAACACCGTGCAGCCCAAAGCATGAGCGGCCGTTTCCATCATTGATCCGGCTGGAGTGAAATGATAAGAGAAACAGTTATAGACCAACTCGCCCGGCCGGAACCCAGCCGCGTATAAAGACCGCGCAAAGCCCCAGTAATCCGGGCGCTGGCTTTCGGGTTCGTAGATCGGGCCGGGCGATGCGAAGACACGCAAGGCCTCACCCCAACCTATGGCCGAAAATCCGCCAAAAATGCGGGACACCGCCGGCAACTGGCTACCGGCCTGCCCCTGGCGCATGGCTAATTGGGCCTGCAACAATTCGCTTTTTCGAATGACGGGAATAAGCTCAAGATCGGCGCGATGCGAAATAGCGTTGGAGTCTACGCCCTGCAATTGCTGCGCGATAGCAGGGGCACGTTCACGGGCGCGTTTCAAAGCGGCGGGCAAACGCGCCAACAAGCTGTCTTCGCGTTCGCGCATGGTCGCCGCCTCGCGTTCCTCGAAATAAGTAGTCATGGCATTTCCTGACAGGCCCGAAGCCTGTTCACTCTAAGAGAAACTAGGCTAGCCAGCGTTTGCGCCGCCGATAAAATTTAGTGTCGCGGAAATTTTTTCGTTCACCGCTGGACACGCCAAGGTAGAACTCCTTGACGTCTTCGTTCTCGGCCAGATCCTTGGCCTGCCCGTCCACCATGACGCGGCCGTTTTCCAGGATATAGCCGTAATCGGCATAGCGCAGAGCAATATTGGTGTTCTGTTCGGCCAGCAGAAAGCTCACGCGCTCGCGCTGATTCAGGTCGCGCACGATTTCAAAAATTTCTTCCACTATCTGCGGCGCCAGACCCATGGAAGGCTCGTCCAGCAAAATCATATTGGGATTGGCCATCAGGGCGCGCCCGATCGCCGTCATTTGCTGCTCGCCGCCCGACGTATAGCCAGCCTGGCTGCCCCGGCGTTGCTTTAGCCGGGGAAAATATTGGTAGACCTTTTCAAGCGAAGCGCTAAGTTCGCCCCGACTGATGACGCGGGTATAAGCACCGGTCAAAAGGTTCTCTTCTATGGTCAGGTGGGCAAAACAGTGGCGCCCTTCCATAACCTGTACCACACCGCGCTTGACCAGGTCGGCGGGAGTCAGCCTTTCGATACGCTCGCCGCGATAATCGATGGTGCCTTTGGTCACATCGCCCCGCTCGGCCTTCAAAAGGTTGGACACTGCACGCAATGTCGTGGTTTTTCCGGCGCCGTTGGCGCCCAGCAAGGCCACGATTTTTCCTTCGGGCACGCACAGCGACACCCCTTTAAGCACCAGGATGACGTGGTTGTAAATGACCTCGATCCCGTTGACGTTAAGGAGAATATTCGGGGCCGGGGCCTCAACATTCGCATTCATACACTTGTTCCCTGCTATCGGGTTGGGGCCGGCCGCCGCGCGAGACGGCGACCGGAGTCCAGGATTTATCCTAGCCTTCGCACTTACGAACCTCTAGCTTCTTCTCGGAGGCGTACTTGGCGGCCAGATCCTTGACCAGCGGACCGACAAACTTCTTGTCGGACTGATACCAATCGGACACGATCTTGAACTTGGCGCCATCCCACTGGATGATGCGGGCCCAGTCGTCGCCCATGTGGTTGCTGCACGATGTCTTGACCGGACGCATCAACTTGGCGAAGCCCAGCTCTTCAAGGCGTTCCTTGGTGATGTTCAGGTTCTCGAAACCCCAGCGAACCTGCTCGCGCGTCATGTGCTTGCCCTTGCCGTATTTTTCCTGGGCGGTGCGTATGGCTTCGACCTGCAGCATGGAGATCATCATGCCGCGCGTGTGTGCGATGGTGCCCACATACTTGCCGTCGGTATCGGTACCCTGACCCTTGTCGTACACGTACTTTTTCAGGTCTTCGTGCACCTTGCCGTGGTCGGCGCTGTTATGGATGGTGATGCCGTTGTAGCCCTTGGCGACCGGACCGAGGTCCTGGACGTCGTTTTCGGAACTGGCCCACCAGATGCCGTACATTTTGTCGCGCGGATAGCCGACGGCCTGCGCCTCGCGTATGGCCGTAGGCGTCATGATGCCGGCGCTCCAGAGCAGGACGAAGTCAGGACGGCTTTGGCGTATTTGCAGCCACGTGGATTTTTGCTGAACGCCAGGCGCGGTAACGGGATATAGCTGCAAGTCGAAGCCATTGGCCTTGGAACGGGATTGCAGCAGGGCGATAGGTTCCTTGCCGTAGGGCGAGTCGTGATAGACCAGAGCAATCTTCTTGCCTTTGAGCTTGTCGACTCCACCCAATTTTTTGGCGATGTCCTGGATCATGACGTCGGCAGCCGTCCAGTAGGTACCGAGCAAGGGGAAGTTCCACTTGAACACCGAGCCGTCGGCCGACTGCGACAAGCCGTAGCCCACGGTTTC